>JAABQN010000028.1 GCA_011391455.1 Nitrospiraceae bacterium | reverse complement strand
TGGGTGACAATAACAACCGTCAGGTCTTGCTTCAAGGAAAAGAGTAGTTCTTCAATTTTGGCGGTGGCCACAGGGTCCAGCGCTGAGCAGGGTTCGTCCATCAACAGGACATCCGGTTTGACCGCAAGCGCGCGGGCGATACAGAGCCGTTGTTGTTGCCCCCCGGAGAGACCGAAGGCGCTCGCTTGGAGACGATCCTTCACTTCTTCCCAGAGCCCTGCGCCTTTCAGCCCTTCTTCCACGATCTGATCCAACTGACCACGGTTTTTGATACCATGAAGACGCGGTCCATAGGCCACGTTTTCGTAGATCGATTTCGGAAAGGGGTTTGATTTCTGAAAGACCATCCCGACACGTTTTCTGAGGTCGGTGATATCCACATCAGGACCGTAGATATCTGTTCCGTCGAGCAGCATGCTGCCTTCCAATCGAGACCCTTCAACCAAGTCGTTGAGCCGATTGAGGCATCGCAGCAGGGTTGATTTTCCACAGCCGGATGGCCCGATGAACGACGTGACCTGATTTTGGACGATCTCGATATTGATTTTGAAAAGTGCCTGGCGATCTCCGTAAAAAAAGTCGACCTGGTTCAAGGCAAGTTTGATGGTTTGAACCTTGGAATCATGCTCAGGCGACTGTCGAGAACCATCCTGCACGTTGAGCCTTTGCGGGGTGAGCCCTTCCACTTGGGACCGCTGCTCTGTCGAAGGTGGAGAAGGCGGCATAAAAACCCTCTATAACACCGAACCTGCGTATTTCTTGCGCAGGTGGTTACGGAGGACGATTGCCGTGAGATTCAACAGCACCACAACGGTAATCAATACCAGCGTGGTGATATAGACCATCGGTTTCGCTGCTTCCACATTGGGGGACTGGAAGCCGACGTCATAGATATGAAATCCCAAGTGCATGAATTTCCGATCAAAGTGAAAAAAGGGCCAGGAACCGTCTACGGGGAGCGAAGGCGCGAGCTTGACGACCCCAGTCAGCATGAGCGGCGCCACCTCGCCAGCAGCGCGGGCCATTGCCAAGATCAATCCGGTCAGAATACCCGGCAGGGCAGAGGGTATCACGACTTTGAGCATCGTTTCCAACTTCGTTGCGCCAAGGGCTAACGATCCCTCACGAAACTCTCTGGGCACGGCAGCCAGCCCTTCTTCTGTTGAGACAATGACCACCGGTACTGTGAGCAGAGCCAGGGTCAGCGACGCCCACAGAATACCGCCGGTGCCGAACGTCGGAGCCGGAAGCCGTTCGGGAAAGAAGAGTGTGTCCATGGTCCCGCCGATGGCGTAAATGAAAAATCCCAGTCCGAACACACCGAAAACAATCGATGGCACGCCGGCAAGATTGTTGACGGCAATTCTCACAAGCCGAACCATGGCGCCCTGTCTGGCATATTCCCGCAGATAGAGTGCGGCAAGCACGCCGAAGGGGACGACGATGAGACTCATGATGATGACCATCATCACGGTGCCGAAAATGGCAGGGAAAATGCCGCCTTCCGTGTTGGCTTCTCTGGGCTCGGTGCTGAGGACAGACCACACATTCGTAAGATAGATCCAGCTCTTGTGAAACAGGCCCATCTCGTTCGGACGTAGGGCGCGAATGATCTGTCCTACCGGAATCTGCTTTTCCCGTCCGTTCGCATCCACCATGACGACAGAGTATTCATCGAATTGTGCGCGGAGCGCTTCCAATTCGATGGTTTTTCCCTGGTAATGGGATTCAGCGGCTACAACTTGAGCTTTGAGATCATCGATTTGCCCTCTCCCCCTTGTATCTGGTGCAGAGGAATTGCCAATTTCGAACGTACGGATTTTCAGTCTAGCCTGTTCGATATCTGCGTTAATCGAGCCGATTTCATTTTTTTCGATCTTGGTGATCTGTTGATGAAGGTCATTGGCTGCGTCGATCAGTGGAGCCAGGGCAATCCACCCTGCTTCATTTCCTTCAGCCTGAACTGCCTCTCCTCTGTAGACAGCCTTGATCCTGGCATACATGTTGCCCCATTCGCGCCGTTCCAGAAGCACCATATCTGCCGGGTACATTTCTGACACAATCTGATCGTCGTTGACCCATTTGAAGTCGAGTCCGTATATATCGCGATTCCCGATTTTTACCCGCAGGCGTCCCTTCCCTTCTGGGCGATCCGGGGTGACAGAACGAGGGATGATTTCGCGTCCGGCCAGTTGCCCCATCACATGCTGTTTATCCTTCAAGGTGAGTTCGACGATGTCAGAGATCCAAAAGTAGGCCAGACCGTTGATCATGATCAGTAACAACAGCCCAAAGACCATGAGCAGGGAAACCGAAACGCCGGCGGCGCATCCCCAGATGAAGACGTTGCCTGAGGCGAGAAATTTCTTGAAAGAGGTACGCATTAATATTGACTGTACTTTGTCCGCAACCGCTGTCTGACGACTTCCGCCACGGTGTTGATTAAAAATGTAAACACAAATAAGAGCATCGCCGCCAAGAATAAGATGCGATAGAGTGTGCCTCCATGAGGGGCCTCTGGAATTTCCACGGCAATATTGGCCGATAACGTACGAAAGCCATTGAACAGGCTCCAATCCATAATGGGGGTGTTTCCTGTGGCCATGAGGACGATCATGGTTTCTCCAATGGCCCGGCCAAAACCGATCATCGATGCAGAGAAGATCCCAGGGCTTGCCGAGATGAGCACGAGCTTGACCAGGGTCTGCCAACGGGTGGCGCCCAGCGCAAGAGATCCGGCAATCAAATGCCGCGGAACGTTGGATAGAGCTTCCTCAGAGATGCTGAAGATAATTGGAACGATGGCAAAGCCCATGGCAAATCCCACCACAAGGGCATTTCGCTGGTCATACCTCAGACCCCAATGGGTGGCAAACCAGGATTTATACTCAGCTCCGAACAGGAACGACTCGATCTGCTGGTTCAATCCCAGACAGGCCCAGGCGGCGCAGATGATGACAGGAATTAAGACAAACGATTCCATCCCCGGGCGAAGGCGGCGAACGATTGCAGCTGGAAGATACTGCCAAAGAACCGTCGTGATCACGACGCTCGCAGGTACGGCCACAGTCATTGCGACTATCGCGGGAAACATCCGTTCGAGCAAAGGCGCCAGCCACAAGCCAGCCAGGAATCCCAGGATGACGGTCGGGAGCGCCGCCATTATTTCGATGGTCGGTTTGATCTTGGCTCGAAGATTTGGATGCATGAACATCGACGTATAGATGGCGCCTGACAAGGCCAGAGGCACCGCGACCAGCATGGCATAGAGCGTCCCTTTCAGCGTGCCGAAGATCAACGGAACGAGGCCGAACTTCGCCTCAAAGTCATCGGCGCCACTGGAGGATTGCCACACATGTTCCGGTTTCTCATAGCCTTCATACCAGACGGGCTTGAACAGGGTTGCGAATGTGCTCTCCGGGTGAGGGTTGCGAATTGAATAGGTCAGCAATTCTCCCTGATCGGTGAGGGCCACAGCCCCATCGGCTTTGGGAGAAAAAGTCAGGGTGCGAATCCCCTGCTGGTTTCCCTGAAGCTTCAATAAAGTCTGTGAAGAGGTGGAGTAGTGGACAAAAAGATTGCCCTGCGTATCACCGGTGATGAATCCTTTGTCGCGAAGTGAGGGAGAGATCACGGTGACGGACGAAGGATGCGCGTCGAACTGATGAATCAAACGAAAGCGAGTCGTCGAGCTTTCTTGAGCTTGGCGAACGGGCATCCAGACTGAGACATCGCCTGCGCTGCTGCCGATGGCCAGTGAACGGTCTCCAATCAAGTAGGAGAGGGCGGTGACTGACGCGCCGGGCGGAACTACGGATGCGGTTTCGGCCAGACTCGGGCGGGATCCCTCTCGCACTTCATAATGGTAGAGGTTCCCGGCAGCCGTTCCAATCGACAATGTTTCGCCGCGGCTGTCGAAAATCAGGGCCGTCACGGATTCAGAGCCATGACCGGTCAGCGCAACTGGAGTAATGTCGGATGGCAAGGCGGCATACCATAGATGTCCATGATCCGTCAGGGCTGCGGTGAATGTGCCTCGCTCTGTCGGTTGATAGGCCAGCCGGATAATCGGTTCTTTGGAGGGAGTCAATTGCACTGGAGTGCCAAGAGTGACTGTCGGAACAATGAGGCGCCCACCCTCTTCGTAACCGGCGGTGAACTCGACAGTCAGAGGAATGATACGGCCATCATCCGTGCCGAAGGCAAATCGATTGCCGACTCCTACTGCACGAGCAATGGCAGTGACGTGAACCGTAGCTAATTCTGGAGGAAGGTCAAGGGTGATGGGCGCACCGGATTGCACATTGAAGAAGCGAATCTGGCGATCGGGTCCCGCCGTGAGTTGATAGATAATCTCTTGATATTCATCCATTCCAATCAGGCTGGATTGCGGGAAGGCTGCCGATGGAGGAGCACCGACAATGTGACCGACCTGCGCCCCATGGGGGGGGAAAAATACCGGGACCACTTCTTTCACCAGGAAAATAAATATACAGACAATGCTCAGGATGACCGCAATCCCACCCATGGTGATAACGGCCTGAGCCAGTCGATCGAAGATACGGCGTCTTTTCACACTGGCTGAGTGATGCGATATTTGCGGCAGGGGCGTATGGCTATACGCCCCTGCCGAAGGGGAGGGGGCTAGAGCGGGATCGCCGTCGTTAGACTGTCTATTACTCAACTATCCCCCCCCTAGCCTATGACTTCTTCGCATCATTTCAACGCGCTCATGGCTACGAGTGGAAAATTAGCGGGATGGGATTACCATCTCTTGAGATCATGCTAATCGTGAATTCACGAGTCAATATGTCTCGTTCTACCAGATCAGCTGCTTCATCAGTTGCCTTCTCGTATATGCCCCTGCCTCAATATGTTGCGATGTTCGTCGGCCAACACGTCGGCTGCTTTCGCTGCCTGCTTATATATGTCGGCAAGAGCCTCGTAGTGCTGAAGAAGTTCGATTTTACGAGAGGCTATCGGATTCTTGGGGTCTGGATTTTTTTTATACGCTTCCGCCATCTCCAACTCGTCCTTCGCGCTTTGCCTAAGTAGGACTGCTTCCTGCTCATACCAGCTTGACAATTTCGAGTGATCATTAGGGGGAATCTGATCAACGTGAGGATGCTCAATCATGGAGCAGGCGGATAACCCTCCCAGCACCAAGCTACACAAAACACCACGCTGAATCCATTGTGTCCACATCGTCATGATCTCCTTCCCGTTAGTTAGTGTGAACGCTCCCCCTTGGGGTCGGCATCTGTCGATTCTTTTCGGATGGCCAAGGTTCGGTTGAGCTATGCCATTGTGATTCAACCTGCTCAAGCACAATTAAAAATTCCCCGTTAGTCAAGCTTCTTGACTTCCTTCTCGACCGTGTCGGCCTTCAGCGGGAAAAACCCGTCCTTGATTACCACTTGCTGCCCTTCTTTACTGTAGATGAATTTGATGAATTCTCCGACGATCGGATCCAACGGCTTATTGGGCGCCTTGTTGACATAGAGATAGAGGTGGCGCCAGAGCGGATAGGATCCATTGTCTGCATTCTGTTGGTTGGCTTCATTGAACGCCGCACCCTCTTTCTCGGCGAGTGGAACTGCGCGCACGTTCGATGTGAGGTACCCGATGCCGCTGTAGCCGATGCCTGCTTGATCCTCGCTCACGCTTTGGACCACGGAGGCCGACCCAGGCTGCTCTTTGACTTCGTCCTTGAAATCTCCGTTCTTCAGCGCATGTTCCTTGAAAAATCCATAGGTGCCGGATGCCGAGTTCCGTCCATAGATACTGATGGGATCGTTGCCCTGGCCTCCATCCACCCCGGCCTGTTTCCAGAACTGAATGTTTTCATTGTAGCCCCAGCGCCGGCTCTTCGAAAAAATCGCATCGACTTGCGCCATCGTGAGTCCTTTGACTGGATTGTCCTTGTTGACGTATACGGCGAGCGCATCGATGGCGACCGGGAATGCAGTGGGTTTATATCTGAATTTTCTTTCGAAGGCATCGATCTCGGTATTCTTCATCGAGCGGGACATAGGCCCAAGTTGCGATGTGCCTTCGATCAAAGCCGGAGGAGCGGTGCTCGAGCCCTTCCCTTCGATCTGAATTTTGACGTTGGGGTATTGTTTGCGAAATCCTTCAGCCCAGAGAGTCATCAGATTGTTGAGCGTATCCGAACCGATACTGTTGACATTGCCTGATACTCCGCTGACTTTGATGTAGCCTTTCAAGGCTGGGTCCAGCCTGATCGCATCGTCAGCATAAGCAAATGGGAGACTCGAAACAAGAGCCCCAAGGAGGGCGGCGCAGCATAGACTGGATCGGAAAACTGATTTATTCATGAAGACTCCTTTCGGTACGCACAAGGATGGATGCAACCTGTTACCAGGGCATTACATCGGTGTTACAACAGTGTTAACTCCCTGCACTATAGGTACCCACGATGGGAGGGAAGTCGCGTTGAGGCTGTATGCCACCCCTCGCGCTAAAATGAAACGTCATATTGAAGCCTGATTCTATCCACAGGTGGAACCCCACCCGCTTGAGTCAGATGTGAAGCGTCCAACGTGAGCTTGTTGCGGTGACCTGCGAAAAACCAATTCATAGCGACCGTTTGCTCTCTTATTACGTCATTCCTGACTGTGTCGTTTGGATCGACAAAGGCATAGCGAAAGGCGACTTCAAGCGGTTGAGGAATGAAGTCGATCATGTAATGCGGGAAGTATCCGGCTTGTACATAAGCCCCCAAAAGGTTTGTTTTTGTCTGGGTGCTTTTATTCTCAACCTCTTTGACGTGAAATTCCTGCTGGAGAGAAAATCCTCGGTATTTAAAGGCGATTTCCTCCACCGCCTGATTGATTGCAAATTGACCATCGACTACACCCACTGTTCGTGAGGTTGTGGGAAAGGTGAAGCGGTCAGCCCGGTTGTGTGCCGCGGCGAATGCAAGGCTGCCCGTAGGGAGCTCTGTGTATTCCGTGTCGGATTGAGAGAATGGAAGATCGCGTCCAAAAAAGTTCCATTGCAGTCGGCCTACATAGAGCATACGTTTGTCGTCATTAAAAGATTGATTGAGTCCTGTGCCGGTAAAAACACCAACGTTGTAAATGATGTATGCGGGAGTGCTTTCGAAGAAAGCACCGGACAACATGACCCCAGTTTGTCGATCAAGGGTAAACGGTGAATTGACAATCGACCGGTCGGCAAACTGCTGTGCGCCAGACGAATCCACCCGTTCTCTATTGTAATTGACCTTCCATTGTCCTACGCGGAGTGTGGCCCACTTAAATTTGGCGAGATCCACTCGCCAGTCGAGCAGGGTATTGCTCGGAACATCATATTCAAAGTAGTACTTCAGCCAAGGTTGGAAGGCGTGCCCTCCCATTTTCAGCCGAGCGCGACGAACCCGGAAGGAGCTCACCTCTTTGTCGTCGAGAGTTAACTGGTTGGCCGCGTTCAGAGAATCGCCTTCTTGTGGGTAGGAATAGCGGAGTTGAAATCGAAGGCCTAGCTCCATTGAAAAGTTTCCATCGTTGCTTTTGAACACGAGACCTTTCTTTTTGTCATACGCCCCCTTAATAAAAAACTTTTGGTCTAACGCCTTGTCTTGCTCAGCGGTGGCTTTTTCGTTGTCTGCTTTTGCTCGAATCCATTCTTCCTTCGTCAATTCTCCTTTTTCGTAGAGAATGTCCTCAAGTCCGGCTTGGGCACTGTTGGCCTGCACAATCAACCCCAGGCCTATGACACAGGCGACGGTCGCGAACCACGGTCGTCTCATTCGATGACCTCCATTTCCTGTTAGTGATGAACTATTGATTGCCTTTTCTGATTGCAGAATAGGCCAACCGTATTAAGACGAGATGACAGTGGTGTTACAGGATTGTTAATTTAGGATGGGGATTCGAAAAACTTGGAACAGACGGGACGAGTGGGACAGGGAAGGGTTCGAGGTTCGAAGTACGAGGTTTTTCGTACTTCGAACACAGAACATCGAACTTCGTCGTATCCTGTTAGAGGACGCGGTAGTACTTCACCGAACTTGTTCCATTCTGATCGCGTTGGAGCACCACGACCGCATTTCTAGTCACTTCGTTCATCCTCACCGTCATGCGGGCTAGGAACAAGTCGCTTTTGATGTCATACAGCTGCCGGATGGTTTTCCCAATATCCACAAAACTACTCACACGATCCAAGTCATCTACCTTGTTATTTTTGAAGGGACGGGCTTGGACGATATCCGCCGCGATGCCTTGCGTGATATCAGCATGGAGGGCCTGAATTACGAGAGGGTCCGCGGTATTAATATTCACCATGCTGTCACCTGCTGACTCATAGACGGCCACCAGCTTGGAAAGTTTTGCCAGGATCTCGGGCGTCATTCCCTTAATCAGGCGCAACTCCAAGAATGTCTGCAACGGAGCATTCGCCGCCCGATAGGAGGGACGCAGAGTTTGATAATAGAGACTCTCTGCGCCAGACGGTTCCGGTTGGTCGTCCGTATCCACCCAATCGACAATCGCATCCACAAGATCTGGATTGATCTGCACAAGTTCGAAGAGTCGCTTGAATCTATCGACCTTAGCTTTCTTCTGAATGGGGGTTCCAGCGACGGCCAGATCGTTCAGGTTCAGTTTGCCCCGTTCATCTTCGATCTTCGCGTTCAGCAAGCCGTCGCCGATGGGATAGTTCGTGATGGGAAAGGCCCACAAGTCGGTCAGGGCGTCAAAGAGCTGTCCCGTTTGCTTGTCCTTCAAGAAGTCTTGCTGCAAGACGCCACGGGCTGCCTGCACCGATGCGCGCGCAAGCACGGTTGCTTTGAAGTTATCGCGGAAAGCCGCAGCGTCGCGGTACTCCCGCCGCGCTTCGGCATCGAACTCGAGAATCATTGCAACCAGGAGAGTGAGGACTAGGAGCGTGAGGAGGAGGGCGATACCCCGTTCATCAGACCTTCGCATAGGTCACGATTTTCAGTGTCGCGTCGAGATTGACCGGATTATCGTATTTGGGTTTCATTTGCAGATGGTGGACCTGGACGTCATAGGGCGCTTTTTCGATGGCCAGTAGCAGTGCGAGGAGCTGTGGGAGGGTTACGCCGTCCAGTCGAAGGTCGACGGAAGTCTCTTGGTAGCCTTGGACAACAATGGGGGCTTGCGGCTGCATGCCGACGATGCGATCGCGAATCTGCGCGGTCGTCGTCGCTTCTTCCATGAAGGCCAGCAGCGAAAACTGGGCCGGCGGGACGGGCATATGTTGTTCGAGCTTGGCGATGCGTGCCTGCTTGACGACATAGTCTTGCGCGACAAGCGCAAGTTCCTGGCTGTCTTTAGCTTTCCGTTTTGCCTGCCGATCGAGCTTGTCGATCGACATCATGAGCGGATCGACGATCAGCAGAAAGACAAGCGCGACTGCGACCACGCCTCCGCCCGCAGCCACGATGATGCGCTCGCGCTGTGTGAAGTGCTGCCACCGTTCTTTCAGCATCTGCATCATGGCCATTGCACCATATAGGTCAGGCGAAACACGACTTGGTTCGGTCCAGCCCCGACGCGGGTATCGCTGATGGAGACGTCTTGAAAGGTTTCGTCCGCCGCGAAGGCTTGCTTGATTTTTTCGACCGCATCGAAGGTCGTGGTTTCCCCCTCCAAATGGACGCTGGTCCCGTCGATCGTCAGATCCCGTACTTTCAACGGCACGCCTGGCGGCACATGCTTCACCAGTTCTGCAAGGCCGGCAAGGACGTTGTAGCCTCTACCGTCGACGATCGAGAGACCTTTTTCCAGCTGCGACAGTCGATAGCGCGCTTGATCCAGCTCCTCACCAGGACTTGCGCCTGGACCGAATGTTTGCTCGTATTGCGCCTGGAGTCCGCTCTTGAGGTTCTTGACCGTCGAATCCTTGAGCATCACGCGCACTGAGAGATCCATCAGCCCCAAAACAGCCAGGATGAGTCCACCCCATAGAGCCAGTCGGCGATCCTGTTTCGAGACATCCGTTGTGGCGGACGCGGCATCGGTACCGGATTTGAAGTCGATAGCGAGCCCTGATCCCGCCAACCTCGACTTCCAGCGGGGGCGGACAATATTTGGATGGATTGCCAATCCGAACGCAATGGAAAATGCGCGGGGACAGCTCGACCCAAATCCTTGCCGTGGGCCGACCGGGAGTAAGTCCAGTTGATGCGCCATATGTCCGCTCAACTCTCTGAGCTTAGAACCGCCGCCCGATACCCAGCAATGAGTCAGCCGTTGATGGACCGCGCCTTCGTAGGCATGGAGGGAGACGCGTAGCTCTTTGAGGACCGGTTCAAGCCAGGCATCGACTTCCTGTACGGCCATGGCCCGTTTCCGCCGTTCCGCTTCAGCGAAGCTGCAAGCATGGCGAACGGCGAGCGCAAGGGTGAGATGATTCCCGCCCCAGAGCACGGTCCGTAACAAAACCGGACGGCCTTCATGCACCAGGCACAAGGTTGTCTTCGAGGCTCCGACATCGATGATCGCCATGTCGCCGGGAACCTGGGCCCCTTCCTCTTTCAAGAACTGGCTGACAGAAAACAAGGCCATGCCATCGATCGTGATCGCTGAGGGATTCAGGTCGGCAGATGCCATAAACCCTAAGTGTTCGGCAATTTTTGATTTGGGCGCTGCGGAGACGAGGACATCGGATCCGGTGGCTTTCGCGGCCCCTTCCTGAGGTTCGCGCGCCGGCAGCAACAGACTGCCGATGGTGACATCCTCCAGGGGCATGGGAATCAGATTTTCCATTTCGAAGGGGACGACCTGCGCCAGCTTGGAGGCATCGCGAAAGGGGAAGGAGAGGGTTCTGATAAACACATCCTGGCAGGGAAGCGCGGTGACAATTTCTCCGCTGCCATACAAACCATGCTGCCAGAGAAAATTTCTGAGCATGGCCGTTCGCTGCGCCGGATCCGTGTGTTTCTGCCCCCCATGAGGTACGGGCTGGTGAAAATATTCCACCGACTCGCGCCCGGTCAGGCGTCGGCGAAACCGCACAGCCTTAAAGGCCGTCTGTCCGATATCGAGCCCGACACATTCAGCAATCATCGACAACTTCCGACTCCTGGTCCGTCTGGTCTATTCAGTCTGTCTGGTCTCTCTAGTTATCCGACTCACTCAACCAAATAGACCAGACAGACCCCTAACAAAATAGACCAATTAGAATGCCACTCTCGCGGTCATCATGGGTCCCACCAGCTTGAAGGTCAAGGGGGTACCGGGCTGGAAAGGCGGCAACGAGAGGCTCGCTGCCTTTTGGGCAAACCCTGCACCGGGAATTACGGTGACTGTGAGATCGAGAAGGCTCTGTTGCACCGGTTGCTGCAACGTCACGCGCCCCTGAGCCGTAAACGATCCATCGATCCCGTCCCCCTTCAATTCCGTCACATCGCAAGCGCCGTCGCGGCAGGAAAGCGCAGCTTGGATTCGGTCGAACGAGAGCGGTGGAATTGTCGCGGCACCGGCAGCGATCCGTTCGACTACGAGATCCTTGACTTCAACTTTCACAGTCCCTTCCCCTTTGAGAGCAGAAGCAGAGCCTTGTGCGCTGTCCCATCGATGCTTGAAATCTCCCTGGACAGTTCCTCGGCTCACATAGGGCTTCAAGATTGCCGCAAGATCCATCTGTTGGAGATGGCCATCGACTGCAACCGAACCAAGCAGGGACCACGAGGCCGCATTCAGAGATCCCGTGGCTTTCCCAGCCCCCGCTTGCGACACTCCCGGCAGCTGGACGGCGTAGTCTATCACCAGTCGCCCTAACAATGCCTGAAAGACTCCCACTGTTGCCCGCGCGGCCTCAACCGGAATCGTCCCGATCGTCGGTCCCGCAAGGACGAGATCGCGCCACTCAATGGCTGCGGGAAGTCCTACCGACCAATCGGCGGCACGAACCTCCCACCCACTTGCCCGATTGAGTTCGCTCAACAGACGGTTCTGGAGCGGGCCATAGGGAAAGGTCAGAAATAGAAATACGATGAAGCAGGCTAGCGATGCCAGTCCCCATCCGAGGGGGCCTTTCAGCTTCAGTGTCTCAGGCAAGGCAATGGGCCAGGTCATCAGGAGGCCCCTACCGATACCCATTGGCGGACGGTCTGGAGCTCCGCTTTCTCTTGAAGCAACGTCAATTCAAGCAAGATCGCCTTTGGAGACTCATCCCCACGGCCAGTCCATTCATCCACCCAGAGCTTGCTCTTGCCATCGTAATACCGCACGTTGAACCCTTTCACCTTGGTGGCCAGCTCGACTAACTCGACTGATTCATCTGTCAAACCGTAGAGATTTCTGCGTACGAATCGAAGGAGCCGATCGCCTTCTCTGGTATAGACGATTCGAACCAGCTCGGTATCTTTGGCCGACTCCGCCCCTCGAAACTGACCCATCGTGAGAAAGGCCACCGAATCGGCAGGCCGACCATCCAGCAGACCGTTGATCCCCATCCAAGGACCGATTGTACGGCTTTCGCTGACCGACAGCTCATCGGCCATGACGCGCAAGGTGCTGCGAACGATCTGTTCATTAGCCGAATTTGCCCTGGCCGTCTCGATCGCGCTCATCGTCACATAGAGGGATCCAAAGACCAAAGTGGCCATCATGGCGACCAGAGACACCGCCAGTAGAACCTCGACCAGGGTAAAGCCGTTCTCAGGGGGTTGTCGAAACGACATAGGTGCTGACCTCAACCATTTCATCCGTTTTCCCCCGGGGCCACAGAACCTGAATCTTGATTTCCCGCACGGACGGCAACTGCGTGGTAGACACAATCCTTTTCCATCGATAATTTGCCGGGCGATTCGTAATGTCAGCAGTGGGCAGTGATCCGAGTGGGGTCGCAAGGAATTCCCCACCTGTTTCACCGATGGGTAACTGTACTCCCAGCTCTGTCTCGATCAACTTTTCCTGCGCGAGGATCGTGGCAGTCATAAGTTCCTTGGCTCTGGCATGGAGATCGAGATCCCAATTGCGAAGGCCCAATAAGATCGGCAGCGCCAGCGCGAGAATGCCGAGCGCAATCAAAACTTCCAATAATGTGAAACCCCGTTCACTGCCCATAGAACTTCCGTCTGCGATGATACGGTTTTTCAACGTCGCGTAATTACAGGCTTGCCGTCGCAGTCTTGAGCAACGGTTTCACACGTTCGGGAATGACCAGTGGTCTGGGAGGCTCTATCCGCTCATCGCTCATGCGGATCGCGCCTGTCACCGGCTCGATGGCAATGGCCAGAATGTTGTTCTTTGTATCCATCATATGCATCGTCATCGGATCGATCCTTCCCGTGGGGTAAAAGGATAGATCGACCCGCCCGGACTCTTTCTTCCCCTGACTCAGCAGAATATCTGAAATGCGAATTGTGGCTGGGAGGTTCAACGGGATGGCCCAGGTGGGATCGGTCGGTATCTTTTCTTGATTCCCATCTAGAACCATCGGCCAGTAGAGCCCTCGATCCATATCAACGTACAGACGCACCGTCTTCTGACTCGACATGGCTAGGCTCTGGAGGGATCGCACAGTCCCGACCATCCGCCTGCCGACAGAGCTCAGATTTTCCTCCAGCGAAATTCGAGGCAGGACGATCCCCAGCAGCCCAACGAGCAAGAACAACACAATGATGATTTCCAGAATGGTAAATCCGCTTGAAGATCCCCTTACCCCCTTTACCCCTTGTACTCCCTGTACCCCTTCCCCCATCCTGCTAGTCCTTGTCCAGGTTCCAATTGGTGATATCGGCATTGACGCCTTCGCCACCGACTTCGCCATCGGTTCCGAGAGAGATAATATCGTACTCACCTCTCTGACTGGTACTCTGTCCGAGACTCAGAGCGGAACTCTGACCGGGACTCAGATACTTGTAGGGGTTGGCCCAGGGATCTTCCGGAAGCTTTGGAAGATATCCGCCGATCTTCCATTTCTTTGGGATGACGCCGACGGAGGGTTTTTCCACCAAGGCCTTCAACCCCTGTTCAGTTGAGGGAAAAACACCGTTGTCGAGCTTATAGAGCTGCAAGGCTCCTTCGATGTTGCGGATCTGGACCTTGGCCGCTGTGCGTTTGGCGTCATCGGTCCGTCCCATGATGCGAGGGACAACCAAGGCGGCAAGAATCGCGAGAATGGCCACCACGACCATGATCTCGATGAACGTAAAGCCGGCGTTTCCCAGGTAGGCGTGAGGCGTGAGGCGTGAGGCGCGGGGGCCTCGATGCCGGCGTCTCCTGCTCCACATCACCCGCACATGTTGAACCTGTTCCCGTAGACTCATCGAACACCTCCCGTTAGACTCATCACGCATCACCCTGCAAGGCCTGTCCAATTCTCTCTGCCTCTCTTTAGGGGAGCGGCCGG
>JAABQN010000260.1 GCA_011391455.1 Nitrospiraceae bacterium | reverse complement strand
ACGCCTGATGCGTACGAAGAAAGTGTATTGAGACGTCTGGCTACTCAACCGGCTTCAAACATCCCCATCACCGAATGGATTGATAATGAAACGATCTTGAGGGCCTTAACCCCGATTTATTATTCGAAAGACTGTCTGGCCTGTCATGGCAGCCCCAGAGGTATCTTGGATATTTCAGGCTATCCACGTGAAGGCGCCCAGGAAGGCGATCTTGCAGGTGCGATCAGTGTTCAGATTCCAGTGAACAGGAGCAGATAACGAATGGCTTATAGCGGATGGCACGAACAAAGAAAGTCCTGGTTATTCTGCACCTACTATCGGCCACAAGCCATACGCCAAATGCTCATTTCTTCGGACGAGCGACGCTTCACGCACAAGTGTTCATGAATAATCCTGGTTAAGGCTTTCTCCGGTTCGGCAGATGGCCCGAGCGCACCTGGCAGGCCAATACGTCCATGATTACGCGAGTGGAGATCAGGGCGGTGATCTCGGCTGAATCGTAGGGAGGAGAGCATTCCACGATCTCCATTCCGGCTATCGGCTTACTGTCCGCGATGACTTGCAGGAACTTCAGCACTTCGCGCGGCAAGAACCCGCCCGGTTCAGGCCAGCCGGTTCCAGGTACGAAGGCGGCGTCCAGACAATCCACATCGAAGCTCAACCAAACTGCATCGACGCCGTCCCAGGCTACCTCTAGTGCGCGTTTGGCGGCATTCTCAATCCCCATCTCCACGCAATCGGTGACGGTCATGATGGTGGTTTGGCGTTCACGTCCGGACTTCACACCGGGCCTGGGCGCCTGCCAGCCGCCGATCCCGATCTGCACAAGATTTTTTGCCGGCACGTTGGGAATGTTCGTCGCATGAAACCAGGGGGTGGTGTGCATGCGTTCGTCGAGATCGGTCTCTTGTGTGTCTACATGCCGGTCGAAGTGAATGATGCCGAGCTTGCCCCCCTTAAGATTCTCGGCGATCCCCCGTACGGTCGCAAAGCCAAGGGAATGGTCGCCACCAAGCACCACGGGAAAGGCCCCACTGGCGTAAACATGTGAAACACCCTTGCTGACCTGATCGAACGTCTTTTCAATGTTGCCGGGGATCGTAAACACGTCGCCGAGATCGCACATGGAAATGGACTCCCGCAGATCTACGCCAAGTTCAAAGCTGTAGGATCCATATAAAGCCGAGATCTTGCGAATACCCTGAGGGCCAAACCTCGTGCCGGACCGATAGGTTGTGCCGCCATCGAACGGCGCCCCGAGAATGGCCACGTCGTATTGGCCGCACTTGCGTACGTCTTCAATGTACGGTGCTTTGACAAACGTGTTGATGCCGGCGAAGTGGGGGAGTTCCCCCCGGCTGAATGTGGGAATCCTGCGATCCTTAATGGAATCTGCTCCGGGTAGGCCTATTTCAAGACCGCGGGCTATTTCTTCCTCATATTTCGTGGTCGGCAGCAGTGCCTCCGCTTCGACAGCGTATTTCGCCTCCGGACCATAGTTGTCATGCAGGGGAACCTTGCCTTTGTACTTGTGCTCTTTAGCCAAAACTTCACCTCCTTAGTGCCCGCACGTTGGTTTGATCTGTCTCGTTTATGTGGTTGTTTAGATTCTCTGAGACAAACAACAAAACAAACCAAATAGACCAGACCAACCAGATGAACCGGATTTTAGGAGCGCAGGGAAGGGGAAGTCAAACGAAGGTAGCCCGCAATATTCATGAGCGCTTCTGCTGCAATCGCCGATCCGCTGCTACGACAAGCCTTCGGCCGGCGGGCTCGCCCCTCGGACCCTCAACGTACTGCACGAGTACGCATCGGGTCCTCCCGGCTCCACGCGCCGGTCTCGCGACGCGGCTCAGCGATTTCGCGACGAATCGTCATGAATAATGCGAGCGAGCCGGCATTGGGGACTCATTTTTAGTTTCTCAAATTGCTGGTAATTGTAGGGAGACTCGGTTACTTGATGCTTGATGTCTTTTCATATGCTGAAAGGAGTTGGCCATGGCGAGGAGCAAGATCAGAGCTGGAAGAAAGAAGAAGCTCGGCGCTGCTGGTTTTCCAAAACGGAGTGCGGTTCCCGATCGCCTCGATCTGCGTGACAGGCTCTATCAGCCGCCGGTAGCAGTGGTGCCGGACTTGGTGTTTGATCCAAAGACCGACATCCCCGTGCTTGATCAGAAACAGACTAATGCCTGCACAGGCTTCGCCCTGGCAAGCGTCGTGTCTCACTTGCAACAAACCGCGAAACGAAAGCAGATGGATTGTTGCGTATCCCCACATATGTTGTATTCAATGGCGCGACGCTATGACGAGTTTCCCGGCGACCCGGACGTCGATGCGGGGTCGAGTCTGCGCGGCGCGATGAAAGGCTGGTACAAGCACGGCGCCTGCTCAGACAGGCTGTGGACTTCGGAAATAATGCCGACTGACCAAGTGACAAAGTGTTCAGACGACTGGTGGCTGGATGCTGTAAGGCGGCCTTTAGGGGCCTATTACCGCATTGACACGCGATCTATCACGGATATGCATGTTGCCCTCAACGAGATCGGCATTCTCTATGCCAGTGCGGTCTGCCACACCGGCTGGGATGATGGATTCTCTAAGAGATCGCAGCCAAAAGGCCGGCACTGGGCGATTCTACATCGGAAGGCAAGCCTGAGCGACGGTGGCCATGCCTTTGCGATCGTCGGCTATAACCAAGTGGGGTTCATCGTGCACAACTCATGGGGAACAGGTTGGGGCACGAAAGGCCGCGCAGTATTACCGTATGAGGACTGGCTGGACAATGCGATTGATTGTTGGGTGGCACAGCTGGGGGTGGTGACCGAACAGCATCTGACGATTGCGCGGTCGCCGACGTTGCGTCTGGAGTCCGGCAAAGTGCAGCTCGCCGGCGAGTCTTCGTTACGCAGACGCGAAATCAGCCCCTTCATCATCGACATGGAGAATAACGGGAGGCTCAGCAACACCGGCGATTTCCGCACACAAGATTCCGACATCGAGGCGCTGGTTACCCGCCATCTCGGCATGGCTAAGACTGCATGGGGTTTGGGCAAGAACGATCCTGTGGATATTGCTATCTACGCGCATGGCGGTCTTAC
>JAABQN010000259.1 GCA_011391455.1 Nitrospiraceae bacterium | reverse complement strand
TCGACGATGATCTTGCGGCCTGTCAGTCCTGTGTCGCCCATCGGACCGCCGACCACGAAGCGACCGGTGGGATTGATGTGGTGTTTTACGCTCGTCGGGTCGTAAAGGCCTTTCGGCATCATGGGCCGGATGACTTTCTCCATGATGTCGCGCTCGATCTGTTTGTTCGTCACGTCGGGACTGTGCTGCGTTGAAACGACGATGGTGTCGATCCGCACCGGTTTTCCGTTCCGGTACTCAACAGTCACTTGGGATTTTCCATCGGGACGGACCCACGGGAGGATATTTTTTTTCCTGACTTCAGCCAACCGTTTGGTGAGCCGATGGGCGAGGACGATCGGCATCGGCATGAGTTCGGTCGTTTCGTTGGTGGCGTAGCCGAACATCAGTCCCTGGTCGCCGGCGCCGCCGGAATCGACGCCCATGGAGATGTCGCCGGATTGCTGATGAATGGCGGTGAGGACGGAACAGGTGTGGTAGTCGAATCCCCAGGCGGCATCGCAGTAGCCGACATCCTTGATGACCTCGCGAATGATATCCGGAATCTCGACGTAGGCCTTGGTGGAGATTTCTCCGGCTACGAAGGCAATTCCGGTGGTCAGAATCGTCTCGCAGGCCACCCGGGCATACTTGTCTTTGGCGATGATCGCGTCGAGGATTCCGTCGGAGATCTGGTCGGCGATCTTGTCCGGATGTCCTTCCGTCACTGACTCTGATGTAAACAGGTAGTTGTGTCTCATAGGTTCCTCAATGTTCGGTTGGCGGTAACCTAACGAATTGCCGCGCGATATTAGTATAGTACCCGCGCTTTGTCTAGCATACATTGCTCATGACGGTTTGCCGTAAGTTTGCATAGAGCTGGGCGAGAGGCGTGAGGCCAGAGGCTAGAGGTGATCGGAGAAATTTCTTCCCTCTCACCTCGTGCCACTTGCCTCTCGCCCGACTTGCTTGACTCCCATTTTCTGGCACTTGTAAGATGATCAGATTCTGCTGGTCTCGCCTCGGTTGACGCGTTACGATCATGGTCGGGTTTCCCTTACTGGCCTTCAGTATCATGTAGCGGGGCGGTATGGGCCAATTGTGCCTTGCGTAGCTACTGGCGGTTCGGAGCGCGGAGTGAATAAGAGATGCTGAGGCTCAGGCTTGCTGCAACAGTTCTAGGTTTGATGGCTGCACTGATAAGTATGAGTGGCGCAGCAGCGGTGGCGGATGTTCTGCCCGTCGCTGATCGCAACACCGTCAAGCTAGGTGAACCGGCGCCGAACTTTCAGCTCCGGGATTTGGAAGGCCGGCTTGTCGCGCTTTCGGACCTGCGCGGCAAAGTGGTGCTCCTGAATTTTTGGGCGACCTGGTGTGGCCCCTGCCGGGTGGAGATGCCGGCGATGGAGGAGCTCTATCGCATGTTTCCACGCAAGGACTTTGAAATTCTCGCCGTGTCTACCGATGCGGAAGGTGTGTCGATCACGAGACCTTTTCAGAAAGAGAATCGCTTGACGTTTCCCATTCTTCACGATCCGGACTATCGCGTAGGATTGACCTATGGCGCCCGGAGTCTTCCGATGACCTTCATGGTCGATCGGCAGGGGATTGTCCGCCACCAGATCTTCGGTGCGCGGGACTGGGGAGCGCCAGAAGCGCAAAAGTTGGTGTACATGTTGATGAAGCCGTAACAAGACCGTTATTTAGTTTGTTTCGTTTGTCTCGTTTGTTTGGTTGAATGAAGGAGTCCGATGTACCAAATCAACCAGATAAACAACACAAACCAGACAAACAGGGCTTGGCCCTAGGAGCCTGTCCGACATTGTCGCAATCGATTACGAATATCTCGCTCGTGGCGGCCTTTTCGGCCGGCTTGCTGTCGTTCGTTTCGCCTTGCGTGCTCCCGCTGGTCCCCTCCTACGTTTCGTACATCACCGGGCTGTCTATCGAGCAGCTCACCGATTCGACGGTGCGGTCGAAGTTCAAGAAAACCATCGTCCTCAACGCCCTGTTGTTTATCGGCGGCTTTTCAACAGTATTTATCTCATTCGGCGCATCGGCCAGTCTTATCGGGCAGGTGTTCATTACCTATCAGGATATTATTCGACAGATCGGCGGGATCGTGATCGTCATCTTCGGCCTCTATTTGTTGGGGGTCTTGAATATCAGTTTTCTCAAAATGGAGCATCGATTCCAATTTAGAAACCGACCGGTCGGGTATGTAGGATCGTTCTTGATCGGCATCGCGTTTGCCGCCGGGTGGACACCGTGCGTCGGGCCGGTGCTCGGGACCATTTTATTGTACGCCAGCACGACCGAGTCGATGATGAACGGGGTATTGTTGCTGACGAGCTATTCGTTGGGCTTGGGGCTGCCGTTGTTTCTCACGGCTTTGGGAGTCGATCGGTTCCTCGCCTATTTTAAACAGGCGCGTGTGTATTTATGGGGTGTGTCCACTGTGAGCGGAGTGATGCTCATCATCGTGGGTGTCATGATATACGCCAACAGCCTCACGATGATTACCGGGTTTCTGGAACGGTATGGAATCGGCTGGTATCTGGGGCAGTAATGCAGGGCGGTACTGCCAAAGTTCTGAGTTCTCAGTTTTGAGTTCTGAGTTAGAAATGTTTCGCTCCATCTCCATGATCTAACTTACAACTCAGAACTTAGCACTCATAACTCAGAACTAAGGCGTTTTTCTCCTCATGTCCACTCTGTCTGACGTCAAAGCTTACGATGCCTTGGTGGTCGGCATGGGGCCGGCCGGCGCCACCGCTGCTTATCAGCTGAGCAAGGCTGGCCTGTCTGTACTCGGGCTCGATAAGGCTACACATCCACGATACAAAGTCTGTGGTGGCGGGTTATCTGTCCGCATCGACCACATTTTGGAAGACGATTACAAGTCGGTCGTCGAGCATACGGTCTACGGCATACAGTTTTCCTATCGAGGCACAGATCCCTTCTGTCTCGACTCCTCCAGTCCAATTGCTTACATGGTCATGCGCGACCGGTTCGACCATTTCCTTCTGGAGAAGGCGAAGCGAGCGGGCAGCGAGGTGCACGAAAGCGAGCCGGTGACATCCTGTCGGCAGCTTCCAGACGGAATCGAAGTGATCACGGATCGGGGCC
>JAABQN010000258.1 GCA_011391455.1 Nitrospiraceae bacterium | reverse complement strand
CAAGGTCATCATTGGGTCGATTGTGGCCGATCTCGTCAGCGGATTGCCGGCCTCTCTACCAACCCCGTGATGTCGTCAGCCATTCATTGCCCGCCTCGTTCAAAACGGTTATACTCATTCCTATCATTATGGGACAGTTTCCTCTTACTTTAAGCAGCTTTATCACTCAGAAGCCGGTGGCTCACCAGGGAATCACCGGGGAACTTGCTGCTCTTCTGTCCCAGATCGGCCTGGTTGGGAAACTTATTGCACAGGATCTCAGGCGTGCAGGGCTGATCGATATCCTGGGAACGACCGGCGAGATCAATGTACAGGGGGAGACAGTCAAGAAGCTGGATGAGATCGCAAACGAAACCTTTCTAAAGGTATTTCACCAGAACGGACTTGTGTGCGCACTGGCATCGGAAGAGATGGAACATCCGGTCATGCTGCCGGAGAATTGGCCGCAGGCCAAATACATGCTGCTGTTCGATCCACTCGATGGCTCATCGAACACGGACTGCAACATGCCGCTTGGCGCGATTTTTTCCGTCGTGACGTCCGGGCACAGTGACCGGATGCCGACCAAGGAGGACCTTGCCCGCAAGGGAACAGAGCAGGTGGCCGCCGGCTATCTCCTCTACGGGTCGAGCACAATGTTGGTCTATACAGTGGGACAAGGAGTCCATGGGTTTACGTTGGATCCTGGCATCGGTGAGTATCTCCTATCGCACGAACAGATCCGCATCCCTGCTCGCGGCAAGGTCTATGGCGCGAACGAAGGCAACTACCATAAGTGGCCTGGAGGAACGCAAAAGTATATCGATAGTCTGAAAGTCAAGGATATAGCGACCGGGCGTCCCTATAGCGTACGCTATTCCGGTTGTCTGGTGGCCGACTTCCATAGGATTCTCCTCGGAGGAGGTATCTATCTTTATCCTGGTGAAATTGAGAAGCCGGAGGGCAAGCTTCGGTTATTGTACGAAGCGAATCCCTTGGCGATGGTGGTCGAGCAAGCGGGCGGCAGAGCCAGCACCGGTACCATGCGTATCCTCGACGTAGAGGCGAAGCAACTGCATCAACGGGTGCCGTTGATCATCGGCAGTGCGGAGGATGTGCGTGACGCAGAGGAATTTATCCAGGGTAATCGTTAATCGTGTCGAATGTAATTACTAGGTAGATAGGCTGAAGGTGTTCAGGATGAAGTGTTCGGATCTCCGGCCTTCAGACTAATAGCCTTCAGCCTGAACCCCTGAGTAGATAATAACGTTTCACGAATCTACGGGAGGAGAGACATGGCTGATCGGGTTCAGGAAATTCTCAGCTGGTACAGCAGCGACAATGTGGGAACAAGAACGAATATCGCCCGTTTGTTGCTCCATGGGAAATTGGCAGGGACTGGTAAGTTGGTCATCCTTCCGGTGGACCAAGGATTCGAGCATGGTCCGGCCAGGAGTTTTGCCGCCAATCCTGGAGGATACAGTCCCCTCTATCATTTTCAGTTGGCGGTCGATGCCGGGTGCAATGCCTACGCGGCTCCATTGGGATTTCTCGAAGCCGGCGCCGCTGAATTCGCCGGTCGGATTCCGCTGATTCTGAAGTTGAATAGTCATGATGTCTTGCATGACGAGAAAGACCCCTTGCCCTCGGTCACCGGTAGCGTGAAGGATGCGCTCCGGCTCGGATGCTCGGCGGTCGGATTCACGATCTATCCTGGGTCATCGCACTGCAACGCCATGTATCAACAGTTGCGCGCGATTGCAGAAGAGGCGAAGGACTGTGGGTTGGCGGTCGTCGTATGGTCGTACCCGCGCGGATCGATACTCAGTAAGGAAGGGGAGACGGCGATCGATGTGGTGGCCTACGCGGCTCAGATTGCCGCCCAGCTCGGCGCCCACGTCATCAAGGTCAAGCTGCCCACGGCGCATCTTGAACAGGCTGCGGCGAAGAAGGTATACGAATCGGCCAAGATCCCGATTGCGACTTTGGCGGAACGGGTCAAGCATGTGGTGCAGAGTTCGTTCGATGGGCGCCGGATCGTCATTTTCTCCGGAGGGGCCAAGAGCGAGGACCAGCATGTGTTCGAGGAGGCGCGCGCCATTCGTGACGGAGGCGGGTTTGGCTCCATCATTGGCCGGAACTCGTTCCAGCGGCCCAAAGCGGAGGCGATAAAGTTTCTCCATACCATCATGGGGATATACTCCGGCGAAAAACAGTGATGCGCCGATTGTGTGTGGAGCCCCATGGCTGTACAGCCGTGGTCCATTTTGTATCTTCGGCGAAACCCGCCGAAGCATGTCCTCCTTCGCCAAGGCTTCGGAGGACACCCGCTACGCATTCCTCCACAGCATCACAGCCGTGGCTTCCTGCGTAGGCGGATGAATCGTTCGATTTACAAGGGATGAAGAGCAAGGATCACCTATGAAACTCGTTCGCACCTGGCTGGTTCCGTGGACCTTGATCACTGGTGGGATCATCATCGGGATCGTGGTGGCTTCTAACATGAATTGGCTGCCGACCGGCACGGCCGGGCCTGAGCCGATCCCCAGCCCCATTGCTCTTCCAGTGGCGACCGCGCCGCAGCCGCCCATGACAGGGGCAGGGGTGGGCGGGAAAAACTTCGTTGAGATTGCCAAATTGGTGAAGCCGGCGGTCGTCAATATTTCGGCGACGCGAAGCGGAAAATCAGGAGAAAATCCTCACGGTTCGCCGCTCGACGATCCGTTTTTTCGCAAGTTTTTCGGCGATGAATTTTTCAAGCGGGATGCCCCCCAGCGAGAGCCAAAAGAGCGCGGCCAGGGGTCCGGGGTCATTGTGGAATCCAACGGCTTGATCGTCACCAATAATCATGTCGTGAACAAGGCCGACGACATTCGGGTCTTTTTGTCGGACAAGCGGGAGTTTAAGGGCAAGCTGATCGGAACCGATGCGAAGACGGATATCGCGATCGTGAAAATCGAAGCGACAGGGCTTTCAACCATTCCCTGGGCCGACTCCGATCAACTCGAAGTTGGGGAGTACGTGTTGGCCGTGGGGAGTCCGTTCGGGCTTACCCAGACCGTGACGATGGGAATCGTGAGCGCAGTCGGACGGGCCAGTATGGGTATTGCCGAGTACGAAGACTTCATTC
>JAABQN010000257.1 GCA_011391455.1 Nitrospiraceae bacterium | reverse complement strand
TGTTTTTTGACAGCCGCTTATCGAAAAAGAGCACTCGCCCCAACTCGATTTTCTGCACAGTCAGAGGATTGTCGGCCGGGACAAACGTGTTCGCATCTTCCAGCCCCAGGAACTGCGGCAATTGATACCCAACGCCTGCGCCGCCTTCACCAAAGACCGGGAGCAACGGCAGGGTGGCGCCCACCCCGATCACGAGCACCGCGGTCAGCATCATCCCTATCAATTTCCTAAATCGTGTCATTCCATCCTCCTCTCTTGTCATGGTTGGAACTTCAGGTCTCTCTTGAGGACGCCAGGCTACAACTCCCTTCTCGACTTGATTCTTAGCGCTGCACCGCCCGAGGTGGGCTGAAGAGGGGCATGATGTAGCCCTCTTCAGTCCGGTTTCTCGATGCATCAGTGGCTCGTCGTCTGGCTAGAGGAATATGTCGTTCCGTCGGCTGCCCGGGCGAGCATTGGCTGGCTTGAGGAATAGGTTGACCCTCCCGCCCCAATGCGCTCAATGACATCCACCTTCCTCCGCTCTGTTCCTGCCACATGAGAGTCGCCTGGCTGGACAGGCATCGGCTGGCTGGAGGAAAAGGTTGACCCTCCCGCCCCAATGCGCTCAATGACATCCACCTTCCTCCGCTCCGTTCCCGCCACATGAGAGTCGCCTGGCTGGACGGGCATCGGCTGACTGGAGGAATAGGTTGACCCTCCCGCTCCGATCCGTTCGATGACATCCACGCGCTGCGCCTCAGAGGCGAAGCTGTCAGGCACCTTCACGACACCACTTGCAACCATCATCGACAAGAATCCCATCGTCAACATCTTCTTGGCACTCATCACGCCCTCCTTATGGTTTGAAGTGAATCGCGCTCCGGATCATCCCGTGCCCTCACCAGGAGGATAGCCAGCCCTTGACGATAAGTCTAATTGGTAATATATTGGACATCGATAAATAATACTTATCAAGCAGGAAGAATCGAATGACCCTCACCGAGCTGCACTATATCGTCGCCGTCGCACAAGAGCGCCACTTCGGCCGGGCCGCCGAGCGGGTCTTTGTGACGCAACCGGCCTTGAGCCTGGCCATCAAGAAATTGGAGAAGGAGCTGGGCGCGACGATTTTTGAGCGACGCCAGAATCAGATTGCCCTGACCCCGCTGGGGGAGCAGCTCGTCCATCAAGCCCAGCGTGTGCTGGAGGAAGCGGATCAGCTCAAGATGATTGCCGCTCAGGGCACAGATCAGCTCGCAGGACTGTTACGGCTCGGGGTCATCGCCACCGTGGGGCCTTATATCCTGTCGGATTTGATCCCCGCGCTGAGCAAGCGCGCACCGTCCATGCCTCTCGAAATCGAAGAAAGCCTGACCGCCAATCTGACCGCGCTGCTGAAGAACGGCAAATTGGATGTGATCATGGTGGCCTTGCCGTTTGACGAACCAGGCATTCTCACACAAGGACTCTACGACGAACCGTTCAAGGTGGTGGTGCCGGTCGGACATCGATGGGAGCGCAAGAAACAGATTGACGCGCGGGAGCTTGAAAAGGAAAAGGTGCTGCTGCTCCATGCCGGGCACTGTTTCCGTCAGCAAGTCGTGGATGCGTGCCCAGAGCTGAGCCGATCCGATGCGGAAGGGATCCAAGGAAACTCCCTCGAAACGATTCGTCAGATGGTGGCGTCAGGCCTGGGCATTACCGTCTTGCCATGCAGTGCGCTCACGAAGAAACATGACAATAAGCGGTTGGTCACACTCTCACTGATGAAACCCGTTCCGGGGCGGCGCATTGGGCTGGCTTGGAGGCGAGGCTTTACCAGGCCTCGGGTGATCGACGTGATTCGGACGGCGGTGCAGTCGCTGAAGATTCCAGATTTGAAGATGCTCGCCGATAGGGAGTCGGTCTGAAGGGGTTGTGTGGAAGCACCCCCCTGCTAGATCCACCTGTCGCTACGCTGATCACGGCAAGGACCCTTTCAACTCTTAAGCGACCAACGGGCCAGCCCGAGCGATGATTGCTTCCCAGCTCTCAGAGAGGGCCGGGCATTAGAGCGCCAGTGCGCTGAGGTCCAACGTGCCGGCATGCACTGGCGGGCACCAGAAGTAGTTCCCGGAAATGGGTCGCGTGAACGTGAATAACGCGTCCGGGATACCGTCCTCAGCCCCGACCATTCTCGTGAGCAAGTGTTCAAATGGGTGGAAGGACGCGCCAAATGCCACAAACACAAGCCCTTCCCCTGTTGCATCGGCCCAGGGCATTGACCGTCTCAGGACAAACGCGTCTGGCTTAAAACTCTCCTGTGCCGTTCGTTTTACATGGGCCGACGCCGGAGCCTCCGCTATTTCTTCGTTATCGCGTTTTCGACGTCCAATGGTGTGATCCTGCTCTGCAACCGACATGGACTCGAAGCGAGTCAGATCGTGCACCCATTGCTGGACGGCCACGAAACTGGAACCGTCAAGCCCCTCGCCCCATTCCCGCACAACAGCCACCGCGTGGGCCTGCTCGCCAGTAGGGTTTTCAGTCCCGTCCTCATAGCCTGTGAGATCAAGGCCTGGCCCATATTGAAACGCGTCGATCACCGTACCTAATCGGAAGGCCGGAGAGACGGTCTGGACAAGAATCCTCCCCCGATGCAGAAGTTCCCCCCGATCATCTCCTCGCAACCAGCACCATAACGCGCCCGGTGTGGATGGCACATCGAACCCTGCCCCGGAATAAGCTGGGAAAACGCTGAGGCCCTCTAGCGATTTGCCCAATGCCAGCACCACAGACTGTCCGATGCCGACGACAGTTTTCTCCCCATCTGTTGTATCTGCGAGGCGCGTCAAGGCATCGCGAGGGTCTGACGATGGCGCAAGTGAGAACACGAGATATCTGGCAAGTGGCGGGACGGCAGCTAATATTCCCGATTGGACAGTACTCATAGTTGTGGTCCTCCCTCTTAGGTGTCTGTTCGTGAAACATGCGGGAGGATACGTCAAAGCCTCACGAAAATCGACTTGACGCGTCTTGATGTAGAGAAAGGTTTTTGAAATGACTTCTAGTTTCACTCAACCAAATCAACCAGACAAACAAAACAAACCAGATCAACCATTCGTTACCAGTCTCCTGCCGTTCCTTCC
>JAABQN010000256.1 GCA_011391455.1 Nitrospiraceae bacterium | reverse complement strand
GTTCGCAGTGGTTCGGGAATCCGGAAGCGAAAGAGGGAAGCCTGTGCTCAATCAAGTCCAGGCCCCTGTACAAGATCCTTTCGTACAAGAATGAGAAAGATAAACACCCCTATCAGGATGATCAGGCGAAGGACCTTCTCAGTAGACTGCTTTCCAGAGTGAAGGATGTGCGTGCCGATAAGGCGCGCAACGTTCGGTTTTTCGTATTGGGATATGAAATTCCCTGGGACGAAGACGATACGCTGATTCGTTACGGAATGCGGTTTTATTTCATCGATACGCTCACATTGGGGGCAAGCGCCTCAGATCCGAGTGTGACAAAAATTGAATACCTCGGCTATGAGTTGGACTATGCCAACGAAGCTACGCCCCGGCCCTTTCTCGCGCATAGCAAGAAGAGGGGTGTGCTGGGCAAAGACGAGGGGCCGTACATACGAGACATCACAGATGCGAAGACCGATGCACCTCCGCTTTCCAACACCCGGCGCATACTCTATTGGACCGGCTATCCCTTTGCCGTGGCCATCGGGGTCAAGAATGCCGTCTTCGAATTGGCCAAGATACCCTTCAGCACCGTCGCAGGCATCCTGTCTGGACGGGACAATCCACTCTTCTATCCGGCACAGAACATTCGGACGGCGTGGAATGCGCTTGAAGTGGAGATCGGACATCAGCCCCACTACTATTTCCTGCCTGGTCTGGTGAACCTCATCAGCGAAGTGCCGTTCGTCGGGCAGCTCTTTCAGTTCAACACAGGCCCCAAATACATGGATTGGGATTTTGCGCCAAGTCCTGACCGTGTTCGCGAAAAGATTTTTCTCTCACGTGGGATTTACGGCGGTGACAAATGGGGACAGGACACTGGACTGTGGGCGTCGTGGACCAGAGCGGCCTACCCGGACTACGACGTGTATAGCCCTCCCTATCGCCATGGAACGGCCACTGACGTGTTGTGGTCGATGCTGAACCTTTCCCATGGGCCTGGCTATAACGAGGCGGCCTACATCATGCGTCACGCGGGACAGGCCGATCGGCTGTACCTGTCCGGTCACAGTGGCGGTGTGCAGCGGAGCGCAAGTGCCTCACGTATCCTCGCAAACCACGGGTACTCTGTGCAGAAGGTGTTTGGGGTGGCCGGCCCCAATGTCGGTCAGGCCTATGTCGATCAACGGTTTCCCAACGCTTTTCATATTTTCCTGAATACCGACAGCGGCAGTGCACAAGACGTCGTCTCAAAGATCGGGGTCGTTGCCGGCACCTATGCTGAAACGTTGGATATGCTCGCCCTCGGCCCACCGAAATATATCTTCGGAGGTCTCGCGGGCCTGTTTAACGCCCATGCGCAGATGTGGTTTTACGATGTGTTCGATCATTTGGGTTCCCGCAACGCCACGATTTCGCAAATTCGCGGGAAGGTCTCGACCCTCCATCAAACACCGTTCAGACAATCTCTTGCCGAACCGATCGTGTTCGACGCATATGTGCGTAGCGAGTTTTCCACCGCCTTCCGCCAGGATCTAGAACGGCCCAGCACTGAGATGGAGTTTTTGAAAAGCCTCTCGAATGATTGGCTCGCGCTCGACTACTGGGTGCTGCCGAAAGGAAAAAAAGAGGAAGATACAAAAGAGGGAGTGAAAAAAGATGAGGAGATCCATGATCATGAGCATTATGTAAAGGAACGAGAAAGCGCCATTCCCTGGCGAAGACTGGGGCACTAAAGGGTAGCCTGGTTGTCCTTCTGCTCGCGGAACAGAGGAGGGGATGGAGCCTGATGATCTCCTGTGCTCGCGCAACGCGCGGTCGCGGACTCCCCTCGTTAGACGCGCGCAATCGAGGATCGACCAGGCTACCCATGGCAATAAAATAGGGGAGAAGGGATGGAGGCTGATAGTCTTCTGTGCACGCGTAATGGGGGCCATCTAGCTCGCCCTCAAGGGAGAAAACTGAAGAGCAGTGGTCGCGTGATACGTGCAAGGCATGCCACATTCAATGGCCAAGTCTGAATCTAGCCACCGGTGGTTTACAAGTTCGACTCTGAGCTGCCTGACGGGACTCACGAAGAACCAACCCACATCCTCGAGTAGGCTGGCCCCTTGACTCAGCGGTAGCTCGAGTTATAATAAAATCGGTCATAGTTGAATCCACCATCAACCCAGGAGGGTAACATGGAAGTTGGGATTGTTTTGGGTGCCTTAGTCGGCGTGTTCGTAGTGGGGGCGGCTATGATTTTATGGTGGCCATACGATAAACAGAATTGATGGCACACCAGAATCTGCGCCTCGTTATTGATAAGAATGAGCGGGTCGCAATGTTCGTTTGAGTGTCGTTGGGACTGCGGGAAAACGGCGGTGTGTAACTCCTCCCCGCACTGACCGACGATCTGTCATAGCCGCGGTAGACAAGGCGGGGGTGGGAAGTTATCTCCCTACCCCCGTCGTTTTTTGTTCTCCCCTTGCTCTCGCTAGCCTGCTCCTCTTCTGGAAGAATATGGTGTCTGAATTAATGCGGGGAAAGGCAAGAAGTCTGCGACCGCGCATTACACGTACAAGGGAAGTAATCAAGCCGCTCCGGGAGGCGCTGGAGCGAAGGGCTCTGCCACCCCGCCCTGCTTTAATTGACTGAATGGGGTTGGCGGAAATTAGCTATGGCTGGTTTCGAGGTGGTCTATATGGTTTCTCAGATCAGAGAGGTCTGTTTCGAGAGTATGGATGTGCTGGTCGAGCTGGGGAAATGAGAGTTGCGTGAAGGCTTGCATTTCTTTGAACTCGCCGTGATTTTCTCCACACGGTTCCTGTGACTCATGACAAAGCGTGGCGTGACCTTCTGCAATCAGGCGGATGTCGCTTCTGAGCGCTTCGGATACTACGCTAAAATGACGTTTGATCTCTTCCAGCTGCTCGGCATTCATGGGTCGCTTGTATAGATGGATCTATTCAAAAATGCAACGGGAATTTTCGCCCGCACGACAGAAATTATTGCTTGTTGAGAGGCGCGGGATAGGGTTGATGTCTGGGTGGGTGATAATCAGGCTGCTTTTTCGAAAGACTCGTTGTCTTCCGCTTGCATCTTCAGCTGCTGAAGGTGCTGTCCGGCTTCTTGGGGTGCGGTTACCGGAC
>JAABQN010000255.1 GCA_011391455.1 Nitrospiraceae bacterium | reverse complement strand
AAAGTGACTCGAAAAAGAGTCTAAAAGCATCTTTTCCACGGCTTTTTGCTACGGCGTCAATTTTCGGTTGGGTTACGCTTGAATAGTCCTGGTTCGAGTTGAAATCGATGGCTTGGTGGCGCGGAAAGCGGCGGCGGCCCTGATTTTTTGTTGCAAAGCCTCTGAGCGAACGAGGATGCGATCTTCGCGAGGCAAGGATGCGCATGCGATTGTCTCCGTTTCTGTTACGGGTCTGAGCGATGGGCTTTCAGTTTGTTGCAGGCTTTGTTGCCGCTTTTCGGAATCGAGGCCAGCAAATGTCTGCGGAAGACTTTCCAGTTTCCCGCACAGCAGAGACACGTAGTCAGGCTGCTCCAAATTGCGGGCCAGAGCTGCGGCAGCGGGCATTGTTTCCAGATCATTGGTGAGGATTTTTCGCCCGGAACGGCGCCGTTCTCCGCGTTTGATCAGGTGAAAGAAGCTCTCAATGATGTTGTTTGTCCGATCGACGAGTCGTGTTTTGTTGTTTTGTTCGATTTGCACATTTATGGCGTGGCCCCACAGATTTTCCCCGTGAACGTCGAGATGATGAAGGACAAGGTCGATGGCATCCCGCAGATTTTGAGCGGGGCCTCTTTGGGGGCGCTTCTGGCGCAAGGAATGGATCAATGAGGCAACAGCCTTGCGGATATCCTGCAACTCGACGACCTTTTCGATTTCCAATCCAGGATGGATGAGGGGCAGGTCATTGCGTCGTGACGGTTTGGGGGTGAGACGTAGGGCTGTCCGAAGCTCTTCGAACAGCGCCACGCGGCGTTCCAGGATCCGTACGTGTGTGCCAAAAGAGGGGTTGGTGCATACATCGAGGATCTTTTCCAGTGTCCCAAGAGCTTTCCTGACCTTTTTATCCTGAGGTGGTTTTTGCATGAAGGCGTCTATGGCACGGCCTGCCAGAATACAGCGTTTGTACAAATCAAGATACGGACGGTCGAAGGGAATGCTCTTGTCTGAACCGTCGTATGCGTAGTCGAGTATCCACTGAGCCAAGGCCCTGACAGTGGCGAGCCCGGGGTCGCCCTCTGGAATGACGAGCGTTTGATCCTCGTTCTGCTGCCATTCGGCGAGCACAAGGCGGGCCTTCCCAATCTCGCTGCCCAAAGCGCGACCCAGTTCTCTGGCCATGGATCGCAATCTTGGAAGGACTCCAGCCGACCGGAATGATGCGCGGAGTTCGCTGTGGGAGTCTTCCAGAAGGTCTTTTCCAACATCGGCCAGGAAGTGGAGATGGCAGGCGAGAATCGGTATCTTCACACGAGTTTCTGCGACGAGATCGATTGCGGCTTTGGTCATTGCCCGACCGAGATCACGAACAATTGCGCAGGGAGTTCCGAACCTGGCGACAATTGCACGCATGTGGGGCAAGATGGCGTCGGCATGCTCGGTCGGGATCTTGGATGCTCCCAATACCCAGTTTCGCCACCCTGCGAGCGCCACCAGCAAGGTTCCGCGTCCATCCTCTCCGGTGGCGTCAATATGCAGCGGCCAGCCTCCATCTGCTTCCAAAGCGCTGCGCAGTGCTCCAGAGCGGGCTTCGTGGAGACGCTCGAGGTAAACCAGAAAAAGTCGGCCCAGTCGGCTTATCTCACCTGCTGAGATTGATAAACCATGGCGGTGTTGAAGCGTAGATCGGATCTCATCCCGCTGCTGGAAATGAACGAAGCGCGCGAGCCCGATAAAGACCATCACGTCGTAGCCGATGCCGCTGTGAGGCAGCAGTCGCTCGGCAAGCATAGATGACCGTTGGATGACTCGATGATTTGAAGGCCACCGGCATCCGGTCATGCAAGCATAGACGGTCTCCCGAGCATCGAATGAGCCATGCTCAAGGGTGCGACCGGCACGATTCACGGTCTTCTGGATCCCCATGGAAGCCCCACAAAAAGGGCAGTTGCGAGATTCCTCGGAAACACTGATCTGAGCTGTCCCCATGGCGTGGAGCCGCTGACGAAGTCGCTCCTCAGCTTCCTGCGTCAGCGCCCTTGTCTGGGAAAGAAGCGCGAGGCCGCTTTTTTTTTCCAGGCACCAACCCGTGCGTATCAAATACCTGCTGAACCAGACGAGGCTCGAATCGAAGACCGCGTGAAGCAAGGCGCTCGGCCAGGACAGGAACGGTAGGGATTTCTGGTGCAGCACGCAGAGCTTCGGCTAGAACTTCCAGGGTTTCCTCAAGATTCAGGACCCGGCAGGCCTGCGCCATCATCTCTGACAATTCCCTGCGCTGGTCAACTTGGGCAGTCGCGCGTGCAGAATTTGCGCTGGTGTAGAGGCACATTCGGCCGAAATTTTTGCGGCCGATGCGCCCCTGACGCACAAGGTCCAGCAGGGTATTGTGGACTCTCACGCGTAGAATATGCTGAAGCTCGGCGTGGGTGCGTCCATCCAGCGATTTCTCCACATGCCAAGCAACGCTTTCCTTCAGGTTCCCCATCACTGAAAACCCGGCATCCTTGTGGAACCACAGTCCTAATTCATCAAAAACAGGAATGTCCGAAAGCGTGTAATAGCGCCCAGCGTGGGTAAAACTCGTACGATACCCAATCTCCTTGAGCCGGCGGAACACGGTCATTCGCGATCGCGTCCCGAGCGCGGCAAAGAGATCCTCAAGACGGACGGCCGGTCGACGCCGGATCAGCTTTCGCAAGGCGGTGAGTGAATTTTCCGCAGATGTCATGCCTCCTCCTGATACACATGGGATAAGCCGATTGTATATTATCCTAATTGTATCACAGAAGGGGACGATTTTCACGTTCCTCGTAGAGGACTCTCAAGAAGCATTGAGGGGGATTACTTCATAGACATTATCAAAAACACATTCCAGAAAGGCATGATGACATGATTCGACTTAGCAAACTGCACGCTATTTGACGACACAAGGCAGGATGAGCCAATTTTAAGAGTATTGATACAATGAGGATGATCACCTGGGGAAAGCGAGCATCAGATCAAGAGTTCAGAATGTCCAACCGAAGGTTGACCCCGTAGGAAAATATGGTAACCTGACATCAGGAAAGCCGCTTCCTTTGTGGAAAAGGATATGAATCGTGAAAATCTGCCGTGGTCAAACCGGATGCCCTCATACCATCTT
>JAABQN010000254.1 GCA_011391455.1 Nitrospiraceae bacterium | reverse complement strand
CGCTCGCGGGAATGGCAGTCGACCTGATAGCCACCCAGCATGAGGCAGCGAAGCGTGTGCTCCATCATGGCATGAATCTTGTTCAGCGTTTCATCGGAACAGCTGAAGGTGCTCGCTTTCGGCAGATCCGTGGTGATGAGAAACCCCTTGATGTCGGCAAGGGTGATCTCGCCTTTGGGGACGTTGGTGATGCGAACGTACTGGAAGCTGGCATAGTTGAAGCGGTTGTTAAACCGCTCGACGCCGTTGCCGCGATAGATGTAGGTGCTCTTTTGGCCATGGTTGCTCCAGTCATCGGGCAACCGGTCAAAAAATTCCAATACCACCTCGTGTCCCGCCGGACCGCTAGGAAGGGTGATCTCGAAGGTCCCGGTCATCGCCTTGCCCATGTCAACGGACCAGGAGGTGCCGGCCACAGGATTCTTGGACGCCGCCGCGGTCTGCTTCTGCTCCAGCTTCTTGACCGACACCGGCGTGATCGTTTCAATGATGCGATTGCGCGGGATCATCTCTGCGGAAACAACAGAGGTAGAGACCTTTCCCAGGGCCGCGGGCGACCACGCGCTGTCGTCGTAGTCTGGATTGGCCCAGTCGGGATCGTCCAAGCGGGCGTCATACACTTCGCCGCCGTAGTTTTTCCCCCTCCACGCACCCAAATACGACATGGAGCTGGGCTTCACACGCCAGTTCTCATCGGTATTGATGGTGATGGCCTTGCCTTGGGCGTCCACGATTTCGAGCTGCGCCCGGACGGTGGGAGTCATACTAACGCCTGCCCCAATGCGATTCCACGCGCTTCCCATCCAGAACCCGATGGTGTTCTTGCCCGTGGTCAGCATTTTCGCCACATCATACGTCAGACAGAAGGTGCGCTTGTCGTATTGGCCGACGTGCGGCGCGAATTCATCGTTGCCGACTCGCTGTCCATTAATGAAAAGTTGAAAATACCCGATCGCGTTGACGTAGATATACGCCCTTGCCGGGGCTGCATCAAGCTGGAACGACCTGCGCATCCAGGGCACGGCAGACCCTTCGTAACCCTGAGTCATCCATTTTGCTTTCCAGCTGGCATCCGAGGTCATGTCGAAGAGAGTCCAGACGCCGGGCTCCCCCCACGAGGAAGCTTCGCCTGCCTCATCCCATATCCGTACGCTCCAATGACACGGCACGCCACGCTCAAGCTTCTTGCCTCCATACGTCACGTACTGGCTCTGATCAGACTCGACCCGCCCCGAGTCCCACAGGTCCGCGCTCCCCTCTTTCAGCAGCCCTGGCGATGTCGCGCAGAGCACTCTGTACGCCGTCTGCCGCTGACCTCTGACCTCTGATCTCTGGTCTCTGGCTTCCATCCGCCAGCTCAGACGAGGGGTCACCGTGTCGACCCCAAGAGGATTGACAAGGCCCTCACACCGTAGATCAACCACAGCGCAAGTGCTCGTAGCGCATGCCACAGCGTGGACATAACCCATGGCAATAATCATTCCAAACTGAATAATTCGGTTCATCCTCTTATCCTCCATTAAATGTCCAGACGGGCATCATCGATATTTTTGGTGGCATCAACCTCGGGATTTGCGAACTTGAGCACAACCTTGCCAGCCCGCACCTGACGTTCCTGCCACTCTTTGTAAATCACGTGAGAAAATTTTCCTCTCCAGTGCGCCTCCAAGCCGCCACGCAAGTGACTGATATCAATATATTCCACGAGCGAAACAAGTATATCGGCTATACGTTTGTTCTCCGCAGGGGATTGTTTTTCCGTCTTTTCGGCGGAATTCAAAATGGCGATGGCGGCCCATTCGTTGGGAGCGCCGCTTGCTTTCGTCATCACCTCATAGAGCAGCTCCGTGGCTGGAACTGAACACATCTGACCAAGACAGGTGATCATCTGTTCGTCATACTTCACGGTCAGAATTTCGCGGGCAAGAAACAGACGCTCCTGGTTGGTGACGCCTCCCTTTCCAGA
>JAABQN010000253.1 GCA_011391455.1 Nitrospiraceae bacterium | reverse complement strand
GACGAATCAACCATACGATACACCGCCATCTGGGCTACCGAATTACGAATCAGCTTATTTTCCGTCAGCAGCCCCGTCATGACTTTCGTTGCCCCACGGTCAGACGACAAGGCCAGTGCCCGCATCAGCTCTTGCAAATCATTCTCATTTTTATTGGCCTTGATAGCAGATGCAATCGCGGCCAGGTTCCGGGGACCGCCAAACTGTCCCAGCACCCAGGCCAGCGAACGCCGTACAGCCGGCTCGCTACCCGGAAGCAACGTAATCGCGGCTCCGCTGACCTGCTGGACGTGCGCCGGATCGTCCTTCCTGGATAACAAAGCCCGCTCAACACCATCAAAATCTTTGCCCTCCTTGGCCATGGTGCGCAGAAACGCTAACACCGTTTTCAACTCAGGATTGCCACCGATCTTGAAGACCGCCTGTATCGCCGCACGGCGTACACCCGGATCGTCGTGTTTCAGCGCCTCTTTTGCGGTCGTTAATGCCGGCGTGAACCCGGCATCGGCCAGCGCGGTCAGCAGGAATGTCGCTGCCTTTTTTGCGGTCGTTGATTCCGTCGTGAGCCCGGAATCGACCAGAGATATCACTCCCTCATTCTTCCTGACATCTGATACGCTCTTTTCTACAAGGAATGCATTGCAAAATTCGACAAGACGCTCCCCTCCCCCCTTCTTTGCGAGGTCAACGACCAGAGCATGCGCGTGCTCATTCAGTCGCCATTGCTCATGTCCGAAGAACGGGACAATATCATCCATGGCCTTAACTCCCAGCGTTTTGACCAGGTACGACATGGCCGACATCTTCAGGAAGTAGTTCTTCCGGTTGACACCTGCCAATTCGGCTCGACACCGTTTCAACTGCTCTGCAGCCCCTCCTGCGCTGGCCAACTCTGACTGGAACAACTTATCCACATCGACGGCAATGCTGGGGAGGGGTTTTGCTGAAGCGTCCTTCTCAATTCGTTTTATAAACTCGGCGAGCGGGATCTGACCTTCTTCGGCCTGTACCGAGATCGTAGGCTGTTCCCGAAGGCAGAGACAGAATTCATTCAGAAAGGGCCTGAAAAATGATGCCTCGTTTGTAATCGACCCGACCGAAATTCTCGGACTGATTATTGGAAGCCCCTTCTTCCCAAGCTCAGGCTTTTGACG
>JAABQN010000252.1 GCA_011391455.1 Nitrospiraceae bacterium | reverse complement strand
TTCAAGCGACTACTGCAGCCCGTCCCGGTGGACGGCGGCTGGGTCATGGCGATTGCCGCCCTGAGTTTCGTAGCCAATCTGAGTATCGCCCTTCTGTTGCAGCGCGGAGCCAAGGATGATCTCAATATCCGTAGCGCCTTTTGGCACATGCTGGGTGATGCGTGGGTGTCCCTGGGCGTCGTCATCAGTGGCGGGGCCATCTTACTGACCGGATGGACCGTTCTCGATCCATTGGTCAGCTTGCTGGTTGTCGCGGCTATTGCCAAAGGGGCCTGGCCGCTGTTTAAGGAATCGCTGGACGTCTTGTTGGAATCGACCCCACCGAAGATCAGCGCCTCACATGTCGCTGCGACCATCGAAGCGATCCCCGGTGTAAAAAATGTCCACGACCTCCATATCTGGGCGGTCGAACCCCGGCTCATAATGATGACCTGTCACATCCTCGTCGATGGAGACGATTCGGCGCTGACCAACAACTTACTTCACACCATCCGCGCCAAAGTCAGCGCGGATTTCGGTATCAAACATATGACGATTCAGATGGGGACCGACTGTTGCCACCATGACGAGATCCACTGCGACCTCACCACCTTGGCACAGCAGCACCAGGGCGAGGGACTTGTGCATGTGCACCACTAAACAGGCCCGACTGGTTGATCTGGTTTGTTTGGTCCATTTGGTTCATCTGGTTAATTTCGTTCAACCAAATAAACAAAACAAACTAAATAAACAAGAGAAATCAGCAGGTTTTTGCGCTTCACGAACGACGCTTCACGGCAAGCGCAGCGGGATAAGTCAATGACCCCGATCCCCTTCTATGTCCTCTGCGGTTCCCTTGGCGCGGGAAAAACCACCCTCTTAATGAGACTGTTGGAACATTGGAAGAGCCAGGGCAAACGGGCCGGCGTGTTGATGAACGAAGCCGGCGAAGTCAGCATCGACGGCCCCCGCGCTGGCACCATCGCGGAACAGGTGATGAACCTCGCCGGAGGCTGCGTCTGTTGCGATACGAAGGAGGATCTCTCCTGGGGGATCGCACAACTGGTACGGGATTATGAATCGGATGTGATTATTCTGGAATGCTCCGGCATGGCTGATCCGGCTGAAGTGATCGATGGCGTCACGGATCTGTACACCGCGCGCCTCACGCACTTAGAAAAAGTCATCGCCCTCCTGCACCCGATCCCGACAGACAGGGAAAGTATGGGGGGATTTGTCACCAGGCAGGCAATTCGCTGCGCCGATGAGCTCATTCTCAATAAACGAGACCTCTATGTTCCCGGACATTGGGAAGCATTCAAGACCTCGATCATCGAGCAAAATCCCTACGCGCGGGTCTGGGAAGCCAGCCATGCCAGGGTCGATCCCTCATCGCTGCTCGAACCAATCACCCGCAGGTCGTCGACGCAGACGGTGAATGTGGAATTCGGAGCACCTCGCTCGTCCACAACGATCAAGCGGGCCTCGTATCATCCCATCGCCACAACGGTTCGGCTGCCTGGCCCGTTGAACTTTGAACGATTTCTGCGATGGATGAAGACCCTGCCCCCTGAACTAGAGCGGGCGAAAGGTTTCTTCCGCTTCGCCAAGGGACCGGAGCTTCAAGAGTTTCAATATGCCCCGCCAGGCAACGCAACGATTACACCAATTACATTGCTCGACGAACCGAGCCACGCGATCGTGTTGATTGGACGAGGGTACGACCAGGAGCGCTGCCAGGCAGAACTGTTGGATTGTCTCGAAGGATGACGTCCCATCAATCTCACACCTGATCGAGCCCGACAGAAATTACTGACTCTGCACTCCCTCTTCTGCGTTCTCTTTCCATCGCAACGTCGCCACAACGGCGGGATGATCCGATCCACCGCTGTCCTTGATGGCAGCCTTCATGACATCAAGACCGCCTTTTACGAAGATATGGTCAATAGCAGTGTTGAAAGATGGCTGTGGAGGCTGGGTCTCGATGACGTCGGTCATTCTCTCTCGGAGCCATCGCATGACTTGTGAGTTGGAACTGGCATTGAAATCGCCCAGCAGAATTACCGGTTCCCTTGTCACATCAACCTTTTCAGAGATGATCAGCCAGGCTGCCTCGATCTGCGCAGCCTGAGCAGCGGTCATCGAATCATCAACGCGTGTAGCGTGAATGATGAAAGCGTGTATCGGATGGCAGTCAACAAGGAACTTGACCCAGGCCAGGCGCCGCAAGGGCTTTCTCTCAACAATGGGTAGATCGAAGACACCGGATGCCACGACAGGCAAAGAAGAGATGGCCGCGAGACCGTAAGTCCCAAGAGGCCAATAGCCTTCAGCAGGAAAGTGTTGCCAGTATCGATGTCCAAGAGCAGTCGCAAGCCATCGAGCCTGATTCTCCAATCCGCTCCGAACGCGGCCGTTGTCCACCTCCTGCAAACCAACGACATCAGTCCCCTTGAGCGTCTCTGCAATCCTGTTCAGATCACGCTTTCCATCGCGCCCAACTCCTGCATGGATGTTGTAGGTAGCTATCGTAAACGGTAACGGCGAACCAGATGCATGGCAAGCGCCTGTCGCTACGACATGCCCTCCAGAGTCCGGTGCACAGGCTACGACCCAGACCAGAAGCAGTACAACAAACAGAACGTGAGGACTCCCGGAATGACAAACATTGTTGCTATCTTTCTTCATGCGTTTTCGTTGCCGATACCCTCAGCGGACTGGCTAGAATCTGTACTGCAATGTGACCCCTCCCCCGCCCGGCACCGCCAGAGGCATAAACGATAGCCCGCTGTCACCGTAGGTATGCCGAAAGGCTAAGGTTTTCCCCACCACATACCCAATCGCCGCTCCTGCCAACACATCGGAGGTAAAATGATGGTTTTGATAGACCCGTTCCGCACTGACTGCTATCGCAAGCGAATATACAAGTGCTTGAACCGGCAGAGAGTATTGCTCACTGAAAACGGCTGCAAGGGCAAACATCTGGGTGGCGTGACCGGATGGAAATGCTTGGCCAAATTTTTGAAACGGATCGTAGGAGTTCCCTTGTGGATCTTGGCTTGGTCGATCGCGACCGATGGCAAATTTCGCTATCTGCGTGAGACCGCCTGCCAACATCTGAGCTTCAAGGCTCACGAGAGACGTCTGGAACAATTTGTTCCCTTCTTCGCTC
>JAABQN010000251.1 GCA_011391455.1 Nitrospiraceae bacterium | reverse complement strand
TGCTACCAGAACATGATAGACTCTGTCGACTCTAGCAGGCTGCAGAAAACTTTTCGCGCCTGTCTCGCGCTTCACGCGCAACTGGCTAAGGAGCACAATCATGCCGCATGATTTTATGCCGGGGCTTGCCGGCGTCCCAGCAGCTAAATCTTCGATCAGCGATGTGGATGGGCAGCGCGGCGTGCTCGAATATCGCGGCATCCGCATCGAAGAACTTTGCCTGCGATCGTCCTATCTTGAAACGGCCTATCTATTGTTGTTTGGCCATCTTCCCACTCAACCGCAGTTCGCCCGATGGCACAAAGACATCCTCCATCACCGCCGCATCAAGTTCAAGATTATCGATTTGTTGAAATGTCTTCCTGAGCATGGACATCCTATGGATGCCTTGCAGGCTGCGGTCGCCGCGTTGGGCATGTTTTATCCAGGCCGGAATGTCCAGGACATCGAAAATAATTATTGGTCGACCGTCCGTCTCGTGGCCAAACTTCCCACGATTGTCGCGGCCTGGGCTCGACTGCGGCATGGGGATGAATACATTCCACCGCGGGACGATCTCGGCTTTTCGGAAAACTTCCTCTACATGCTCACTGAGACGGAGCCGCTGCCTTTATGGAGCGATATTTTTGACGACTGCCTGATCCTCCATGCCGAGCATACGATGAATGCATCAACGTTCACCGGCATGGTCACTGCCTCAACCCTGGCCGATCCCTATACGGTCGTCGCATCTTCAATTGGGGCTCTAAAGGGCCCGCTGCATGGAGGGGCCAACGAAGAAGTTGTGCAGATGCTGAAGGAGATCGGCGAGCCAGGGAAAACCAGGCCGTATCTTGAAGAACAGGTCCGTGCAAAGCAAAGGCTGATGGGTTTCGGTCACCGGGTATACAAGGTCAAAGATCCCCGCGCGACAATTCTACAAGGTCTGTGCAAACGGCTTTTCAAGGAATGCGGCAACTCACCGATGTACGAGGTAGCTGTAGAGTTTGAGCTGGTTGCAGAAGAGCTGCTGAAAGGGAAGGGGATTTATCCCAACGTAGACTTCTACTCTGGAATCGTCTACGACAAGATGCGTATCGAGACCGATCTATTCACACCGTTGTTTGCAATGGCGCGGGTGTCTGGGTGGCTGGCCCATTGGCTTGAACAGCTTCGCGAGAACAAACTGTTCCGTCCTGACCAAATCTATTCCGGTGAGCATGGCCGGACGTACGTGCCGATAGAGCAACGATGAAACGTGCGCGCATAAGGGTTCGAGGTCCGAAGTTCGAGGTGTTTAGAACTTCGAACCGTGAACATCGAACCACCGTTCTTACGCGTCTCGCGCTTCGCGCGCCGACCCCTTGACTCCGCGGCAGCCAGAGTTATCTGTTGTTTCATACAGAGACATCGCGCGCGCAGCGAATAGACATTCTGAAACAGCGAATAAGAACAAAAAGGAGGTCTACCATGACACTCGTACGGTGGGATCCGTTTCGTGAACTCGAAGACATGTCAGATCGGTTGAATCGGATGATTAACCGTCCTACTTTGCCTCAGACGAACGGCAAGGAGACGATGGTCGTTGCCGACTGGGCGCCGGCCGTGGACGTCAGTGAAACGGATGGAGCCTACCTGATTAAGGCGGAGATCCCTGATGTGAAGAAAGAGGATGTGAAGGTGACGGTAGAAGACGGTGTCCTCACGATCCAGGGTGAGCGGAAGCAAGAAAAAGAAGAGAAGGGGAAAAAGTATCATCGGGTGGAACGCTCCTATGGCCGCTTCGTCCGGAGCTTTTCATTGCCCGATCTCGTCGATGAGGAGAAGGTGAAGGCGGAATTCAAGGATGGTGTTCTGAATCTTCAGCTGCCCAAGTCCGAGAAGGCAAAGCCGAAAGCGATCGAAGTCACGGTCGGCTAATCGACAGCTGCAGTCTCCAGTCTCAACAGAGGCCCGCTCCGGCGGGCCTCTTCTTTTTGCCTATATTAGTCACAAGAGTTCATCTGCTTGCTCTCGTTCAACCGAACAAACTAAATAAACCAAACAAACAAGACAAACCATCCGGTTCTCACGCACAAACTCCCCTTGTACAAGCAGGGGAGCAACGTTTATCATGGCGCCCGCAAGAGATTAGCCCCCTAACATCGGAGTAGGATGTATGAAAAAGACACCCACAGCTGCAGCCACTCAGTCATCGTCTGCGACCAGAGTTGAACGAGACACCATGGGTGAGCTGGCCGTACCGGCTACTGCCTATTATGGTGTGCAGACTGCTCGCGCCATCGAGAACTTTCCAATCAGCTCGTTGCGATTCCCCCGCGCCATGATCCGGGCGATGGGGATGATCAAGCGCGCTGCCGCGACGGTCAATCAATCGCTGGGCCTCCTCGACAAGAAGCCGGCGGATGCGATCAACCAGGCAGCGACCGAAGTGATCGAGGGAGCGCTTGATGCCGCATTCCCTGTAGATATTTTCCAAACCGGTTCTGGCACCTCGACGAACATGAACGCGAACGAGGTGATCTCCAATCGTGCCACCGAGCTGTTAGGTGGAGTGCGAGGCAGCAAACTGGTGCATCCGAACGACCACGTCAATCTGGGCCAATCCAGCAACGACGTGATTCCCACGGCGATTCACATTGCCGCCGGCGAGATGATGCAACAGCAACTCATTCCGGCCCTCACCTGCCTGCAGAAAGCTCTCGCGCGCAAAGCTAAAGCGTTCGACAAGATCGTCAAGATCGGTCGCACCCATTTGCAGGATGCAACGCCTGTGCGCTTGGGCCAGGAATTCGGCGGGTACGCGAGGCAGATCGAACTCGGCATTGAGCGGGTCAAGCGCGCACAACATGCGCTCAGCGAAGTCGCGCTTGGAGGGACCGCAGTCGGCACAGGGCTCAACTGCCACCCGAAGTTTTCGGCCAAGGTCATGGCGATCGTGTCGAAAGAGACCGGCTGTATCTTTACAGAGGCGAAGAACCACTTTGAAGCGCAGTCCACACAAGATTCGTTGGTCGAAGCGAGCGGGGAGTTGAAGACTATCGCTGTGAGTCTGATGAAGATTGCCAACGACATTCGATGGCTCGGCTCCGGCCCGCGCTGTGGGCTTGGGGAGATCAATCTGCCGGAGACACAGCCTGGCTCGTCCATCATGCCTGGCAAGGTCAACCCGGTCATTG
>JAABQN010000250.1 GCA_011391455.1 Nitrospiraceae bacterium | reverse complement strand
CAATGCCGCCCATCGCCAACAGCACCATGACGTAACTGCGCGAAGAGGCGCCCACTAGCACCAAAAACTCGCCGATGAAACTACATGTGCCGGGCAGGCCGAACGAGGCTACCGAGAAGATGCAGAAGAACGTCGTGAATCGGGGCATCAGCTTGTGCAATCCACCGTAATCGCTGATCTCGCGGCTATGGGTCCGATCGTAAAGTTGCCCGACGATGAGAAAGAGCGCGCCCGTCGTGATCCCGTGATTGAACATCTGCAACACGGCCCCGTGCACACCCTGACTGTTGAAGACGAAAATGCCGAGCGTAACGAAACCCATGTGCGAGATCGAAGAATAGGCCACCATTTTCTTGATGTCTTCCTGAGCCAGGGCGTTGTATCCGCCGTAGAGGATTGCTGCCACGGAAAGCCAGAGAATGAAGGTGGCGAAGTCGGCGGATGCCTGGGGGAAGAGAGGCAGGCAAAGACGCAGGAAGCCGTACCCGCCCATCTTCAACAAGATTCCGGCGAGGATCACGCTGCCCGCCGCAGGAGCTTCGGAGTGAGCTTCCGGCAGCCAGGTGTGGAACGGAAGCATCGGCATCTTGATGGCAAAGGCCAGGAAGAGGGCGAGGAAAATCCAGAATTGCGTCTTGGCGGAATACGTCGCCTGCCCCAGCGCGAGTATATCGAAGGTCTTGCCGCCTTCCAGGTACAGGCCGAGGATGCCGATCAGAAGCAGCAAGCTTCCGGTCAAACTGAACAGTACGAACTTGACCGCGGCGGGCACCCGCTGCGGACCGCCCCACAGGACGATCATGAAGTACATGGGAATCATGGTGACTTCCCAGAGCATGAAAAACAGAAACAAATCGAGCGCGGTGAACACCACGATCATGGCGGACTCCACCAAGAGGATCAGCATCATGAAGGCCTTGACCTTCGTCTCGATGGCGTTCCACGAGGTCAGCACGCAGAGCGGAGGGAGGAGTGTGGTCAACAGCAACAACGGCAAGCTGATGCCGTCGACGCCCACGGCGTATTGAATGTTGAACGTCGGCATCCACAGGGCTCGTTCGACGAACTGCATGCCTTCCTTGGCAGGATCGAACCAAGCCCACACCAGCAAGGAAAGGAGGAGCGAGACGAGCGTCGAGCCGAGGCAGATCCGTTTGATTAGTTCATCGTCACGGAGGAACGCGACGAGCGCCAGTCCCGCCAGCGGGGCGGCAATGATCCAGCTTATAAGATGGTCGGTCAGCAACGTTGCCATGTGCGGCTCCTTATGGATTTCACCGAACGTACCAATAGAAGATCACCAGTCCGAGCACCAGCCAGACGATCATCACAAGAATATGATGTTGCAGCGTCCGGGGTTCGAATCTCGCCAGCCTTCGCCCTGTCTCGTCGCTTTGACGGCCGACTTCTTCCGCGACCCGGTCGACTCCGCGCACGTCGATTTTCCATAGCCACCGGGCGGTCGTGAACGAAGAGGTCCCGAGTCCGGTCACGGCCCGATCGACTCCGCGCACGTCGATCACCTGCCACAGCCAGCGAGCAAGGGTCAATGATGAGTTCCCGAAGCCGACTACCCCCCCATCAATCCCGCGGACGTCGATCACCTGCCACAGCCACCGGGACAAGGCCAGGGAAAACATGGCCACGGACCGGTACGCGCCGTCGATCACCCGTACATCGCAGGATCTCCAGGCCCATCGGGCGGCGCTCAGCGTCGGCCGCACGACAAAGACCTCGTAGACTTCGTCGACATAGCCTCGGTTCATGAAAAATACGTACAGACGGTTCCGGGCAGCGGCGACCCAGGCTGGCGTCCGCCACGGTTGTGCACGAATAGCAATGGCCAAGCTCCAGCCTCCCGCGGCAAGGAGCAACGGCATGATCAACTCCTCGAGGTTGAAGGCGGTTCGGACCACAGTCTCCGATGCCGGAAGCGCCGGCACAGCGGCCGGAATCAGGATTCTGGTGAAAACTGTCCAAAAGATGGCTAGGAAAAGCGCGAGTCCCGCGACAAGTGGTATCAGCCCGAGGATCAGAGAGACCGAGAGGAGTCGAGGGCGCGTTAACGATGTCGGCAACGCCTGCTTCCACATGAGAGGGATGGGTTTCTGGAACGTGTCCAGGACCAGTAATGAGAGATAATAGGCTGCGAAGAACGATGCGGCAAGGCCAAGCATCGAATAGAGGCCAACGGTGAGCGGCTGGCCCGTCGAGGTCCAGAGCGCGCGGTACGGCGACGAGAAGAGGAAAACCGCAGGGAGCAGGGCGAGCAGAAAACTTCCGCTATACAGAGGCCAGGCGTCGCTCCATGAATCGGATCTTGGTGTGGCGGACTGATGGGACTTTGCCGGTACGACTGCTGCAATTGCGCTCCCGGACGAAAGGAAGAGGTAGGCCTTCAGCGCTCCGTGCGAGACGAGATGGAACGTCGCGGCGCGGTAAGCGCCGACGCCGCAGGCCATGACCATGAAGCCAAGTTGGCTGATTGTCGAATAGGCAAGGATCCGCTTGATATCGCATTGCGTCAGGCCGACGATTCCGGCGAACAGAGCAGTGAGTCCTCCGACTAGCGCGACCAGCATCATGGCTCCCGGAGATAACAGGTACAACGGGGCGAGACGAATTAACAGATAAATTCCGGCGTTGACCATCGTGGCCGCATGAATCAACGCAGAAACGGGGGTCGGCGCCTCCATCGCAAAGGGCAACCAGACGTGAAAGGGAAACTGCGCCGACTTGCCGACGGCTCCGGCAAACAGGAGTGATGCGATCACAAACAGCACGGGGACAGACCATTCCAGGCCAACGATCGAGAGGAGATTCACTGTCCGGGATGCGACTTCCGGCGCGCGAGCGAGAATCGTTTGAATGTCGAGCGTGTTGAACGTCGCCCAGGTCAGGATGACCCCGAAGCCGAGCCCGACGTCCGCCACCGCGTTGACGAGAAAGGCCTTGGTCGCTGCCTGACAGGCGGAACGCCGCTCAGCCCAGTGGGAAATCAGAAGGTAGGAACAGAAGCCCATGACTTCCCAACACATGTACAGCATCAAGAGATTGGCGCTCAGCACCAGCAGAAGCATGGCGGAGGTGAAGAGCGCCATGACGGCGAAGAAACGAGGATAGCGAGGATCGCCCTGCATGTACCGGGACGAAAAAACATGAACGATCGCACTGAC
>JAABQN010000027.1 GCA_011391455.1 Nitrospiraceae bacterium | reverse complement strand
GGCCAGGTGCCCTTCTTGCTCGCAGAACGCGCACGGTGAAACTGTGCTCGTTCGATGCGCGCAGTAAAGGGCAGCCTCGGCCACTCCCTTAACGAGAGATGAGGAGGATTGGAAGGCCCTCGCCTGGGCTAATTGCACGTCTCGGCGTGCCAGTGGGTGGGCGGGTGAGAAAGTAGCGCGCAGTTGGTGAACATAGGTCGCTATTCTTGGGAAGGGGTGTGTCAGGGTCGAATTCGGAACCAGTAGGGGTTCGACGTGCGCAGTGGAGGACCAAGCCAGGCCGCTACTCTGGAGAGAGAAAACAAGCAAGCTTGGAAGGTGAGTCGCAAAGGGGGGAGGAGCATTCTTTGCTCCCGGAGCGCACGCCCTAAGAAGGGCCTCGCTCGACGGCCGCGGTCAAAAGCTCCTCATCCCTTTGCTTGGCTAGATATGGAGGCTAGGCTGCCACAGGCATACGATTGGAAAAAGCGAGCGGCTTGTCCTTGCGATCGGACGGCGCCACTGTCAACAACGGCCTCGCGCTGTAACCAACCTCTTGAGCCACCCAGAGCGTCGGGATCTGTTGGATGGCGATATTGTACAGATTAACCGAGTCGTTATAGAATTCACGCCGATCGGCGATGGTGCTTTCCAGTGCCGATATGCGCTGTTGGACGGCTAAGAACTCTTGATTGGCTTTCAGGTCAGGATACTGTTCGGCCACGGCAAAGAGTTTTCCTAAGGCGCCAACGATCTGATTTTCCGCCTGTGCCTTGTCGTCGATATTCAGCCCTGTGCTATAGGCCGTGCGGGCTTTGGTCACGGATTCCAGCGTCTCCCGCTCGTGCGTCATGTAGCTGTTACAGACTTCGACGAGCTTGGGAAGTTCATCATGCCGCTGCTTGAGAATGACGTCGATATTCGACCAGGCCTTGTCGATGTTATTGAAGAGCCGGACCAGCATGTTGTAAACGCCGACCACATAGGCCGCGAGCACAATCAGTCCGATCATGAGCAGGCTTCCGATCAGTAGGGTGCTATTCATAGACGCGCTCCTTTGAGGATGACAGTTAGGAAACTGTTGTCAGGTAGTATTTGAAGATGATGCTCACACAGGTCGCAGCCAGTGCCAGGCCTCCTGCCCCATAGGCCAACACCTGCCATCGCAATCGGGACAATAAATCCTTTTCGCTTCGATCCGAGATAATGAACTCATGGTCTCGGCTGCTCCCGATGTAGAGACGAGCGGAGTTCTCGACGAGTTCTGTTGCACCGAGGTGTGCATGGGCCGTTCCGAGAACGTAAACCAGTTCTTCCGGAAGGATGAACGACTCTCGGCACCGTAAGGTCTTACTCCCTATCCAGCGTTCAGTCGAAATCCCTAGTCGATTCAATCCGGCGATGGTTGTGGGGGGCAATGCTCCAAGCCAATTGTTTCGATAGGTACGTTCGTCAGGCAAGATCAGTTCGGCGCCAAGGGGCACGATAAGCACTCGTCCGGTTGTATCGCTGACAAAGAAGGGCTGCTCCGAAGTGCCCTTTGCAACGGTCTCCCATCGTGCATGCTTTCCGGAGCCGACATGCTCCTCCACGGCATAGGAAAAAAATACACAGGGAAGCCCGCTGAAGGGTGTGGAGAGGAGATGTTCTTCCGGCTGGGCTTGTCCACTGATCTCGACCAACCCCAGAGCGAGTGAGCGAATCGTTGAAGTCGGAATGCTTTCAATCAAGCGCTTTCGTTGGCGGACGATCCATCCGTAGACGAAGAGACCGAATCCGCCTATGGCGCCAGCTGCCAAGAACAAAAAGAGTTGATCCGGTGGCCGGCTCCACTGAGCGGTTCTCATGGTTTGACCGACCCCAGCGATGAAGATGATCCCTCCAATCGCGAGGGCGAGTCCGAAAAACAGGACCCAGAACCACAGGCCCTGTCGGTCGGAACGTTTCTCCGTGAACCTTGGTTGATTGTGAAACGTATCGTTGAGTGCGCGATATCGTGCCGCTGCTTGTGTATACAGCTCGGCTTCGTGGATCTGGATAGGAACCGCCGCGCCTCGGCAGGTCTCATTCAGACGAGTGAGGCTCCCGCGAGGAAGCCACCATCCGTGGCAGGAGTCGCAGCTAAGGAAGGGCGGTTGAGATACCGTTTCGGGCTCCATGTGATTTTCGCATCGAGGACACAGTGTCTCTGTCCTGACCGCGACGCCTCCCGTGTCACCAATAGCCCGCTTCAGTGAAACGTAGTCCTCAACGAAAAAATTCACCTCTCCCACATCGAGCCATAGCCCGTGTCCGGAGGAACAGATATCGAGCTCCGGACCATGGCTTGTCGGAATCTTTATAAGGTCCTCCTGACAATCGAGACATTTCATGGTGAGCATCGTGTTCAAACTGTAGCAAGAAACAAACGGGTGTCAACGCAATAGGCGTATATCCACTTTGGAAAACAGAGGTTCGCTATGGTCGTCAGCGAGCAATCATGCGGCGGAACGAATCAGATGACAGGTCCAATCGACAGGCTGCAGCAGACCATCGCTATAGCGCTTGCAGTGGCCCTGGTGGCCGGCTACTGGCGCGCGCGCTGGGCAGCAAGGCAGCCGGTTATTAAGGGACTTCGAGAGGAATAAACTTCTTGGCCGGTAACCGATCTCTCACTGCCTCATACTCTCCGAGATGTACTCGCATCAGGCTCTTCCACAGTTTTCCGTGGTTCGGGACGAAGAAATGGAGCAATTCGTGAACAATCACATAATTTCCAATTTCACGATCGAGATCCACGAGCTCGTCATTGAAGCTGAGGTTGCCTTGTAGGGAACACGAGGCCCACTTGTTGCGCATTGGGCGAACGCTCAATGCGCGGACTTTGATGCCCAGTTTGTCGGCCCATTCCAAGACGCGGCGCTTGAACTCTTCCTTGTTATGCCAGCCGTTCATGTCAGGCCCTGGCTTTCTTTTGCAGTATAGTGAAGAGATCGTCCACGATTGCGGTGACTTTGTTCAAGTCGTCCTCATGAGCCACAATGGCGAACGTGACTTGCTTCCGCAATTCCCGAAGGTCTTTTTCGCTGCGACGCCAGTTGGGATACTGGGCAAGCGCCTTTCCGATCTTCTTCCCGATGTCCTCTGCCTGCGGCACGCCGTTGTCCCGTAAAGTGGTGAACACGAAAAACGTCACTGTATCGAGTCCTCGCGCCATCTGTTCGCGCTTACGTTGCTCGTCCCGCTCAATTGCGGTAAGGAGTGCAGTCAGTGTTTCTTCAGTGCCTGTCTGGCGATCCTCAAAGCTTTCCTGCACTGCCTTCGCCCGTTCGGCCATGGCGATCAGGAACGGATCATCGCTGTTCTCTTCTGCCGCCTTCTGTATCGCCTTCACTAAATTGACGATCTTGGTCGCTTTGCCGCCAGGTTGCAGTTTGATGGTCTCGATAGTTTGCGGATCGAGGTAGACATGAGGCGTCTGGGGCTCCCCCGCAAACAACGCGCCAATCTGTTGCTGGACCAACTCGTTCGTCTTTTTCTGGAACGCACGATCGACATACACCCGCCGGGCGTAGGCATTGCTCACCACCTGGTAAATGGCCGACAAGGTCGTGTAGTCGTCGAGGAACGGGCGGAGGAAAGCATCCGGCGAGATGATCTCGTAGAGCATCTCAATTTCTTTGTACTCCTTGAAGAACTCCTTCCGCCGGTCCTTGTCACGAAAATGTTCGATCAGGTTGTCCACGTCTTTGTCGTCGAAGTTCCGTTGCACCAGCCGGAGATAGTCCGGCGCCTTGCTCTCCATCTTGGCCTTGAAGAGCTGCTTGAGCAAGGCGAGGTCTTTGACGATGGCGTTGATTTCTTCGCTGTCGAACGCCAGAGCCTTTTCCAGCTTGTCGAAGATGCCGACGAAATCCAGCACGAAGCCGTGCGGCTTCACCATCTCCTGGTCTTCATTTTCATAGGGGCGGTTCACACGGGCGATGGCCTGGAGCAGGGTATGGTCGCGCATGGGCTTGTCGAGATACATGGCGTAGAGAATCGGTGCGTCGAACCCGGTCAGCAGCTTTTCGGTCACGATAAGAATCTTGGGAAACTCGCCGAACTTGGTGAAGGCTTTCCGGATCTGCTTTTCCCGCTGCTCGTCCAGATGCCACTTCTTCATGTGGGCGGGATCGTTATTGCTACCGGTGTAAACGATGGCTGAATATTCGGGCGGCAGAATCTTGTCCAGGGTTTCCTTGTAAAAGGCGCAGGCTTCCCTGTCCACCGCGACCAGAAACGCCTTGTAGCCCAGGGGTTCCACATTCGTCCGGTAGTGCCCCGCCACATAGGCAGCCACCTGCTTGATACGATCCCGCCCTTTGAGGAAGTTTTTGAGATTGACCGCACGGTCGAGGATCTTGTTCAGTTCCTCGATGTCGGCGATCCCCTCCGTCTCGACCAGCGAGAGAAATTCGCGCTCCATCACCTCATGCGGCACCAACATCTCGTTCGGTGCCAGGTTGTAGTACAAAGGCAGCGTCGTCCCGTCCTCAATGCTCTCGGCCATTGAATACTTGTGGAGATAACCCTTGTCGTCTTCGCAGCCGAAGGTCTTAAAGGTCCCTCGACCGTATGCCGTTTTGTCGATGGGTGTGCCAGTGAATCCGAGGTAGGAGGCGTTCGGCAGTCCGGCCATCAGATAGTTGCCGAGGTCGCCGCCGGTCGTCCGATGCGCCTCGTCGATCAGCACGAACATATTCGACCGTGTGTTGAGGTTCGCCGGCATATCGCGGAACTTGTGGATCGTGGTCACGATGAGGCCCCGATAGTCCTGTTTGAGGAGCCGGTTTAACTCCGCTATCGAGTTCGCATGCGCCACGTTATTCAAGCCGACCGACGCCAAGTTCTTGAGCAACTGATCTTCGAGTTCGTTCCGGTCGATCATCAACAAGATCGTCGGCTTGTCGGCCTTCGGCGCTTTGAAGAGCAGCTCGGCGGCCTTGATCATCGTGTAGGTTTTGCCGCTGCCTTGCGTGTGCCAGACGAGGCCGCGAGTCCGCTTGGCGTCGAGCGCACGGTTCACCACACGGTCCACGGCGGCAGTCTGATGTTGCGCGAGGATAAGCTTGTGGAGTTCTTCCTCCTTCTCAGCAAACAAAATGAAGTCCTTGAGAAAGCGCAAGACCATGAGCACGGAGCAAAAACTTTTGACCTTTGTTTCGAGCTGCCCCGCCTCTTCGTGCTTCCAGCGAAAGATGTTCCGTCGAACGGTGTTCCAGGTCACGCCATAGGAAAAGCCGATGGCCTCCGTGGCGGTGAACAACATCTCCGGCACCATGACTTCCGGCGTCTCCAGATGGTAGCGGCGAATCTGGTCGATTCCGAGCGCGATGGCCTCTTCTTTATTCGCGTTCTTACACTCGATCACCAGGATGGGAATCCCATTGACGAGGAAGACCACATCTTCTCGCGTGCCGAACCAGCCGTTGTGAACCGAGAACTCCTCGGTGACCTCGTACCGGTTACGCCAATCCTTTTGGGAGCGGGCGAGATCGCCATAGTCGATCAGCACAAGGTCCAGTTCACGGTTGTCGTCGGACGAAAAGAACGTCCGCTGATTGCGGAGGTACGTGAGAAAATCGCGGTTGCCGTAGATGTCGGAATGCAGGCGCTGAAGCTCACCGACGAGCGCGCCCTCGGCCTCCTTATATTTCGGATTGAAGGCGCGGACTTGGCTGTGCAGCAGATCGCCGAAGAAGAGCGACGCCTTGCGCGCCCGCTCTTCCGGTGTCGCACCATTCGGGTCAAAGCCGCGCCGCCGCTCGACCTCATCGCGTGGCACGTACGTCCAGCCGATCTCCTGCGCGTATTTCAGAATGCGGGCCTGGACGGTTTTGTGTTCTCCGGGTGCGGACATGGCTAATCAACCTTAGAGCAAAACTGTTTGATCAGATCGAGAACTGTCGCCGGTATCGCATCGGCAAACACGCAGGAACCGTGCTGCTTCAGCGTGCTCAATATTGCCGCGTAATCCAGGCGACAGTCTGGTGACACGCTGACCGAAACTATCTAATCCGGCGACTCATACCATTCCAGCGTCACGCAACCATCCGGTTCCACCCCAGGGGCTGGCACGGGAAACTGTTTGGGCAACGCGTCCAGGAAGCGAACCGCTTGCGCGACCGTTTCGGGTCGAACTGGCTCGGCCCCGTATCCATCCCACCCTTCGCGGGAGCATTCGGATGCCAATCGCTCAAACGAGATCAGAGCATCCGCGCGGTTCATGGTCGCAGGCATCAGTCGCCTTTCCTTGGTTTCCTGGGCTTAGGCAGTTTTTTCACCGCTTCGTCGAAGTCCTTTTCCACTTGCGAGGGCCGGGCAAGCTGAAGGACCCGGAACTTCTCAAATTCCAGCTCCGCTTTCCGCAGAGCCTGTTCGTGGGAAATGGTTCCGGCATGGGTGAGGATGTCCCGATCGCCCAGCCGCAGAAAATCCTCCAGCTTGGCGATCCAGTCACGCATATACATCGGCTTGCGGTTCAGCGCCTGGAGTTCGGCAAATTCAAGATAGGCGTTGACGATGCGGTTAAGGGCTTCGAGTTCCTCCGACGTCAGGTAGTTCTTGGCGATGACCGCTTCTCCCCTGGTCGGTTTGGCCCCCTGCCAGTTCGTCAGTCCCATGTTCTGCCTCGTGGCGTCAGCCCGCTCATGGACAATTTCCGCCGCCGTATGCCCGTGCGCCGCCCAGTGCATTTTGTTCTGCACCGTGGCGAAGAAAGCCTGCGACGCCTCGAAGCCCGGGTCGTAGTCGATGCTCGTCGCGTAAATCTCCAGCACTTTACGCCAGAACACCTTCTCCGACGACCGGATGTCGCGGATGCGGGCAAGTAGTTCCTCAAAGTAATTCCCGCCTCCGGCCCGCTTGAGCCGCTCGTCATCCAGCGCAAAACCCTTAACGATGTATTCCCGCAGCCGCTGTGTGGCCCAGATACGGAACTGCGTGCCGCGATGCGACTTCACCCGGTAGCCCACGGAGATAATGACATCAAGGTTGTAATGTTCCACCGAGCGGGACACCTGCCGGCTGCCCTCCTGTCGAACTATTAAGAAATCTTTAACAGTTGCCGCCTCCTGCAACTCTCCCTCAGCGAAGACGTTGCGGATGTGCATGCTCACGTTCGGAATGGAGGTTTGAAACAACTCGGCCATCTGGTTCTGCGTCAGCCAAACTGTCTCGTTCTCCAGCCGGACTTCCAGCCGGGTCTGCCCGTCGCTGGTTTGATAGAGGAGCACTGGGGATTGAGGTTCGTTGTTCATCGTGCGTTGTCCGCAGTGAACGATGTCAGTTTCGGCAGATCGAGGTCATGCACCCGAATCTGCGCCGTCATCAACTGGTGCAGCAGTGTGCGGAAGAGGGCGGTGAGTGTGGTGTGTTTGCGCTGATGGACTTTCTCTTTCCGATCCAGAGCGGCGAACACAGCAGCAATTTCGTGTTGTTCATCCAGTGCCGGGCCAGGAACAGGATACGTTTTGAGGTAGCCGCAGGTCAGTGCGCCCTTAGTGCTTCCACCTGCTTGGCTGATTGATCGCAGATGGTCATATCGAGTCTGCATAAACCATAGGACGAACTCAGGAACGACTCTGGGCGTGGTGAACTGAGCGTAGGCGAGGTGTTGGTTGATGCACGTTTCAAAGAACACGAGCGCGGTGTTTCCCAGTGTCTTGCCTTGCCCGGTGATCGCTACGAGCAGACTGTCGGGCCTCACGCGAGGGAGATGACATTCTTTGACAGCGAGATCGGTTACGAACTGGTTGGCCTCGGTGATGAACCGCTCGTGAATTTTCGCGCTGTTCAGCCAAGGAATCGTGCCGCCTTGCCAGTAGCCTTCGTTGTCGCGCTTCGGCGTCGAGCCGTTGCCGATCTTGGCGAGCGAACCCAGTTCGACCATCTCCCAACTCTTCGGCACGGGGCCGATGTCTGTTTCCTTTTGGGGTTCGCCGCGGAGACCTTGGGTGAAGAGTTGGTGGAGGAGCACCTTTTTCAGTTCCGTGGTCAGTGCGATCAGCCGCTCCTGCTGTTCCAGCGCCCGCTGCACCAGCCCCAACACCCCCGCAATCTTCCGCTGCTCGGCGAGGGGCGGGAGGGCGATCTTCTCATTCAAGATGTCGCTGTCTCTGACCGCAGGATAACTGGCACCACGCTCAAGCTCACTCATTCGCTGGGTGAACGCATCCGTAAGCAGACGGCAGTAAAGATAGCGGGAATCAAGACGCAAGGCATCCGATCGAAGAACAATGAAGCCGGTGCTTGCGATCTGGTCATGCAGATCATCGGGCACAAGAGCGACCTGCTTAAGAGTCGGTCGGACGGTGGCAAACAGAACATCGCCAGCTTGGATCACCTTCCTGGCACGACTAGGCGCCTCAGCGCCGGGAAGCTCTGTCGGTGCGGTTATTCGAAAAGACGTATTGCTCACGGACGAAACGTCGACGTAGAAGAATCGTTTTTCTGGATCGCGTTCGGGATTTCGCTGTTTCGTCCGCAAGATTAGGTCGCCAATGGGAGACATTTTCCAACCGGAGGGCGGATTTTCCAACCCACCGTTTGGCGGACCGGAACGTCCGCCCTCCGGGGTTTTCGTCCGTGTCATAGACGCGCTCATAAGATCACCGCCTTGACGCTGGCCCCGCACTTCGGACATGCAAAACGGGTTTTGTCCACTGGACGGAAGCGCAGGCCGATGGGTCGACGCTATCTTTCAGATAGGTCACCAGCAGTCCCTTGGCCGTCACATCCTCCAGCAATCCACAGTTGGGGCATTCCAGCAATTCGCGGTCGTCGGTAAAGATTCCAAGCGCCCGGGCCTGCGCTTTGACCTTCGCCAGTTTCCGGGAGAGTTCGACTAATTCCTGGGGAACGGATCGTGGCTGGCGCCGGTCGGATACGACCCGACTCTTCGCCTGCCGATGTGGTCCGGGGTGGGTCATGCCTGGCCTCCGTTCTGCGCGATCGTGGCGAGCAAGGCGTTGCCCTTGGCCGTCAGGCGGTATTTCTGAAGGCGGCTATTGGGTTTGTCGGGGAGGGTGTATTCGATGGTCTGATCACCCAAGAGGACGCGAATCACCTTGTTCAACTGGCCGGAGATTTCCTTTTGGCCCAGGCGTGCCGACAACTCGGCTTTACTCAAGGGAGATGCCGTGAGGTGGCGCAGAATCCGAATCTCCAAGGACTCTGGCTGTGACTCTGGCCGTGACTCTGGCTGCGCTATCCCGCCAACCACCTCAAATGCCCGGCCCGGCTTGCGTCGGATGGTGGTGACGAAGCCGTCGGTCAGACTGAACTCCGGCTCGGCAAGCCCCACATTTTTGCAGCGTTCGATCATGTCGCCCGTACCGGTGCCCATGCGTTCGATGTATTTCGTCAGGTAAAGAGGTTCGGCGAGCAGCGGGTTGCCGGGGACGGAGCCGTGGGGGTGGCGAAGTTTCTCCAGCGTGAGCGAGGGCGGGAGGGTGCCGGGATTCCAGACTTCCAGCCGGTCAGAGAACAGCATGACCTGGACACTGCCGTTGCTGGTGTAGTCGCGATGAGCCACGGCGTTGACGATGGCTTCTCTGACAACTTCCGGTGGCATCTCGTATTCCACCGGCGCCTGCGTTCCGTGTTCACGCGTGCCGACCGCGAGGCTGATCTTTGATAAAACGAAATCGACCGCCTGATCCACCAGATCGAAGGTCGTTCCTTTGTAAACCTGATAGGACGGAATCGGTTTGCGGACTTCGGTGCCGTGGAAATGGGCGCACTTAATTTCAGATGAAATCAGGAAGCGCTGGGGCGTGTATCCGAAGAGGAGAATGGCGGCGTGGGTGGGCCGGCCTTTGTTCAGCAGGTTCAAATGCTGGAGCACGTGCACGGGGGCTGTGTCCTCCGGCAGGGGGAATCCACGGGCACGTCGCGCAATCCCCACGAAGCGCCGGATCCTGTCGGCGGAGAGATCGTCCATGCCGGCATCCGGGCAGACGGCGGCGTCGAAGGGACCAACGCGGAGCAGTTCCTTCACGGCCAGGTAGTCCACCAGGCTTGCGTACATGGAAGGGGTCAACTCGGCCACAGTGGTGAACCGGCGGCGAATCAACTGCGCGCCCGCTGCGGTGATGAGGTCTCGCATTTTTGGATGGCGGCCTGTGTCGTCCGTGCCCTTGACGAAGACGATGCGCGTCTTGCCGAGCCGGGTTGCCTCGTCGAATTCGCGCTGGGTCGAAGAGAGTCCCTCCGCGTCTTCCCTGCCGTATTCGTTGCCCAGCAAAGCCAGATAGACATCGCAGCGGCGGACTTCATCAAGATAGGCGGCATCGGCGCGGCGGTCGCTTGCAGGGAGGTCTTCGAACAAGAAGACCTCAAAAAAGCGGCTCAGCAGGGCATCGCCAAGAAGGTAGGCCTTGATCGCCTGGCGCTCTTCGGCGAACTCCTTTTGCGCACTGCTGATGAAGATCCGCTGCTTCATGGCGATGATGCACCGATTTGGGCCAGAACAGCCCTTAGCGCCTTGTCGGTCACCCGCGCTTCGTCTTCCAGCGCGTCCAGGTCCTCGACGATCTCGGCAAGCGGGCGGTATTCCTCTCCTGCACCGGTGTGGATGTAGCGGCTGAGGGAGATGTTGAAGTCGTTTTTGGCAATTTCCTCATGGGGGACGATGCGGCTGTATTTTTCCACCTCGCGCCACGCTTTGAACGTGTCGGCGATGCGAGTGATGGCATCCTCCGGGAGATAGTTCTTCGGATCGCCCTTGGCAAACTCGGTGGCGGAGTTGAGCAGGAAGAGTTTTCCTTTGCGCTCCTTCGCCTTGGCCTTGTTCAGGAAGAGGATGATGCCCGGCGCTGTGGTGTTGTAGAACAGGTTTTCTGGCAGGTAGATGACGCCCTCGATCAAGTCCTGCTCCACGAACCAGCGGCGCACGTCTTTTTCTTTGTTGGTGTTCGCATTGCCGGAACCGCGCGAGGCGGCGCCGGTGTCGAGCACGATGGCGGCGCGTCCCCGATCGCCGAGGCTGGCGAGGATGTGCTGCACCCAGCCCCAGTCGGCTTTGTTGCCGGGAAAACCCGCGCCCTTGGGGAAGCGGTCGAGTTCGTCGGCGTCGTAGTCCTTCTCGGTGAACTCGGTCTGGTTCCACATGGGATTGGCCACGGCGCGGTCGAAGGTCTGGAGGCGGTTGCCCTTGCGGAATTTCCGATGGCGGAAGGTGTCGCCGATCTCGATCTGGCCTTCCATGTCGTGGATAATCATGTTCATGTTGGCCATGGCCCAGGTCGTGGCCGTGGATTCCTGGCCGTAGAGCTTGAGCGGGGCGAAGTTTTTACGGGAGTGCAATCTCATCTTTTCTTCCAGCGCTAGTTCGCACTTGATGAGCAGGCCGGCGGAGCCGCAGGTAGGGTCGTAGCAGGTCATGCCGGGCTCGGGGTCCATGATACGCGCCATGATCTCGCCCACCTCGCCGGGCGTGTAGAACTCGCCCGCGCTCTGCCCGCCGCCCTCGGCAAACTTACGGATGAGATATTCGTAGCTACGCCCGATGATGTCCGCCTCCACGTCGCCGAGGCCGAGGCGCTTCTCGCTGATGCGCTCGATGAGGTTGGAGAGGCGGTTGTCGTCAATGTCACGCACGCCGTGGGTGGTGGCGTTGAAGTCCACGCGGTCAATGATGCCCTTGAGCAGGGTGTTTTCGTCGGCGATGGCGCGCAGGTGCGTGGTGAGTTGCTCGCCGATCTTGTCCGCGAGCGTGCGGATGACGGACCAGACGGCGTCCTCGGGGTTGGCCGGTTGCAGCGGCAGGTAGAATCGGACGAGCTTCTTATCGTGCTTCACCAGCTTGAACGCCTTGGCGCGCGATCCGACCTCTTTGGCGATGCGGTTCAGTTCGTCATCGAAGACATCGCACAGGCGTTTGGTGAAGATGAGCGGGAGGATGTAGTCCTTGAATTTGGGCGCATCCTTCGCGCCACGAATCGAGCAGGCGGCGTCCCAGATCCACGATTCCAAAGATTTGTCAGTGCCGTTGGTCTGCGCCATCTTCCGTCGGAGCCTATCGAATGTGCAGCGACAGGCTACTTGGCGAGGTCGATGAAGTCAACGTGGCGCGGGTCGAAAGGAGAGAGGGGAAATAAAGGGAATGGGGTGGGGGTAGATCAGCGTGCAACCGGTTGCTGATGGTCAACCTTGATCATGCTCAGACTTCTGGTGCTGGGCGGCCTGGTGGCGGGAGGTAGCCGTTCACGAATTTCACGGTTTCTTTGCCACGACCTTGCCGTTTTCCCACACGTAAATGGGCGTGCCGTACATCCGGGCGGTCTTGCGAGCGACCTTGGCGGCTCTCCGGAGTGCACGCCCGACGCTTTGAGAAAGAGCTTTGGTTGCTTTCTTTCTGTTGGTTGTCTTCATGGACCCTCCTCCAGCAATTTAGGCGCATCGCAGGAATTGTCGTAGACCGACCAGGTATGGGCCAACGGACGATAAAGCCCATGATAATTGTCCCAACTGCGTTGAAAGCGTCGTAATACGTCTGCGCGAGGAATGTCATGCCCGCCTTGGCGAACTCGGGAAGCAATACGTCGAAGGGCAAGTTGTGGTGAAGTGAGGGACAAGAATACGAGGGTGATCTGATATCCTGCTGCCTTCCATCCTGTCAGAAGCCGTAGGTAGGTTCGCCCACTCAAGGTGCTTTCAAATGCAAAATCCTCCCGAGCTTTCGCTAAACGAGAGAGTTCCATCAGGACAAGCCTGCCTGCTTGGCGGGCCGCTAATTCTGGGCGAAGCGGCGATAGTCCGCCTGCGATGAGGTCGGCATTCACGAAATGAATTACACCAACCTCGCGAAGAAGGAATTCCCTGGCGAAGGTGGTTTTGCCGGCGCCATTTGGTCCGGCAATGATAATGCATCGAGGGGATCGAGCGGTTCGGGTGCTCACGGTCGAGCCTGTCAGCCTGCCACCGGCTGTTGGTAATCCACTTCAATCTTAAATCCCAGATCTTCGATCATGCCCCAGACTTCCGGGGCCGGCTGGCCTGGTGTCGTGAGATAGCCATTCACGAAGATGGAGTCGGCTGGGTAGAGGGCCAAGGGCTGGAGGCTGCGGAGATTGTGTTCGCGGCCTCCGGCGACGCGGAGTTCGGTGCGGGGGTGGAGAAACCGGAAGAGGCAGAGCACTTTTAAGCATCGTTGAGGGGTGAGGTTGTCACAGCTCTCCAGTGGCGTGCCTGTCGCTGGATGGAGCGTGTTCAACGGAATCGAGTCAGGCTTTACCTCGATCAGGGCCATCGCTAGATCGATGAGGTCTTCGTCCTTCTCTCCCATCCCGACGATTCCGCCTGAACAGATTTCCAATCCTGCAGCGCGGGCGTTCCGGATGGTGCTGAGCCGGTCTTGGAAGGTGTGCGTGGTGCAGATAGAGGTGTGAAAGGCTTCGCTCGTATTCAAGTTGTGGTTCACCCGATCGACTCCTGCTGCCTTCAGCCGCTTGGCCTGCTGTTCATTCATGAGGCCCAGTGAACAGCAGATCTGAATCGGAATTTCCTGCTTGATCGAGCGGACGGCTCCTGCGATTTCGTCGATTTCCCGATCCAAGGGACTCCTACCACTGATGACGATGCAATAGCGTTGGGCCTTCGATGCCGCTGCTTGCCGGGCGCCGTCGATCATCTCTTTTTGCAGTAAGAGGTTATAGCGCTCGATGGGGGCGGTGGAGATCGCAGATTGGGAACAGTAGTGACAGTCTTCCTGGCAGGCCCCGCTCTTGGCGTTCTGCAACATCTGGAGGCGAACGGTCTTGCCGAAGTAACGGGACCGGACGGTAAAAGCGGCTTGGAGGAGTCCCAGCAACTGTTCATCCGGAGTGTCGAGCACGGCCTGGCATTCGCTTCTGGTCAGCGTCTCATCGCGCAAGGCTTTGGCAGCGAAATCCTGATAGTCGACCACCATGGGAGGCTCCATCATCTGTAGAGGTTGTATTGACTGCGATGCGGATGGCTGTCTGTCTAGACTGGCCGAAAACCTACACGGTTTCGAAGGGAGAAGCAATGCCCTGGTAGGGAACTGCGGAGACTGGGAGGGGGCTGCTGTCTTGACCGGGGATCGCTTGCCCGTCGTTCGGCAAGGGTAGCGCGACCAATGTATTCCAGACTCCACAGCTGCGGCAGCGCCCAGACCATTCGGTCGATTCTTGCCGGCAGGCGGTGCAGATATAGGGGACGACCACGCGTTTCTTGAAATGGAGGGCTTTCTTGAGTTCGGCGACGGCCTCCTCCATCTGCTGCTTGCGCAAATAGAGATTCGCCATGATCTTATGGTAATCGGCCAATTGGTCCTGTACCCCTTCGACGGTTGAGAGGATGTCGAAGGCTTCGTCGACCATTTCGAGGCGGTAGTAGAGCTTGCCTAAATAGAACTGCAGG
>JAABQN010000249.1 GCA_011391455.1 Nitrospiraceae bacterium | reverse complement strand
GGCGAAACCCGTGATTACTGCCAAGATCGAGTCCAATCAGATGGATCTCGATCTCCTTATTCCGAAAGGCCCACGGTCGCCGATCCGGGAGTTTTTGGAAACCCTAGCTGCCACCAGCAAGGTCCAGGCAACCATGTCGATAGCACGGGGCCATTATAAGCATCTCAAATTTGGGAGTCTCTCCGCCCGGATCACCATTCAAGACGGCGTGCTCGATTTGGATCGGCTGTCCGGCCAATCATCCAACGGAGACGTCGCCGGACGTTTCGTGGTGCAACTGCCTCAGAAGAAGCCTGCCGACGCGGAACTATCGGTTCGGGCGACAGGCTTGTTGATGGAAGATGTGTTGAAACTATTCGGCCCGAAAGCCGGCGTGATCACAGGTGAAGCTCGAGTGACGGGGACGATTCGCGGCAGTGGGAAGAACCCGCATGGGCTGGCTCCTACATTGGACGGCAAGGTGGAAGTCCTGCTGGAAAACGGTCGTATCTTCAAATCCGAGGAACGGGCGGTCTGGAAGATCATCAGTATTTTGAATCTCCCGGCCGTGCTCCAAGGGAAAGTAGATTTGGAGAAAGACGGGTTGCCCTATAACAAGATTTCAGCAAAGGTTCTCGTGCGGAACGGGCTCTTCGAGACCGAGAGCCTGATCATCGATAGCCCGATCGTCAAGATTACCGCTGCCGGCAACTACGACATGCCGACGGATCAAATCGACATGGTCTGGGCCGTCAGCCCCTTCGGATCCTATTCGCAATTCCTGAAAACGATACCGCTCTTCGGGCGGCTCTTTGCCGGTGATCGCAAAGGCATTGCCACTGCGTTGTTTTCCGTCAAAGGGTCGATCGAGGATCCGGAGGTCACCTACCTGCCCATGAAGTCGTTTGCCACCGGCGTGACGGGTTTGGCGCAACTGGCCTTCGACATTTTGAAGAACACCCTCATGCTGCCGATCGATCTCATGACACCTGATGAGGAGAAGGTTGATGACAAAGGTACTCCGGCAACGCCTGAGCCTGCTCCATCCGCGCCTTGACCGACTTTCCCCCCCGTGCTAGATTCCGGCCAACAGTTATCATGGCCTCATCCACTTCGCACTCTCAACGCGCCACGGTCTTTATCGCTGCCAGCGAGACGGACGCCAATCTCTATTACGCGACGAAGTTTATTGCGCCGGACCCCTTTATCTATTTGGAAATTAAAGGGGAGCGAATTCTGGTGATGAGCGATCTCGAAATGGATCGGGCAAAGAGCCAATCGTCCGTCGATCGAGTGCTCTCGTATTCGGAGGTAGAAGGGCGAGCCAAGACACAGGGTATCGCCGAGCCAGGCACGGTCGAAGTGGTCCATATCCTCTTGAGAGAAGCCGGCATCACGCAGATCTTGGTCCCGGCAAACTTTCCTTTTGGCCATGCCCTCAAGTTCCAGTCCTTGGGGTATCAGCTCTTTCCAAAGCGGGACCCATTCTACGAACAGCGTGTCGTGAAGACCGCCGAAGAAGTCCGCTATATCGAAGCAGCCCAACGCGCGACCGAACAGGCGGTCGCGGCCGCTCACGATTTGCTGCGTCAGGCCTCAATCAATAAGGATCAGCTGTGGTTCGATGGGATACCCCTGACGTCGGAACGGGTGAAGAAATTGATCAATGTGACCTTGATGGAGCGCGACTGCGTGGCCCAGCATACCATCGTTGCCGGAGGAGAGCAGGCCTGCGATCCGCACAACGAAGGCAGTGGGCCATTGCCGGCTCATCGCAGCATTATCTTCGATGTATTTCCTCGTTCGGCCACCAATCGGTATTTCGCCGATATGTCCAGAACTGTGGTGCGGGGGGTTCCGAGCCCCGAGCTGAAGCGGCTGTATCAGACAGTGCTTGATGCGCAGGAAGAGGCCATTACGAAAGTCAAAGATGGGGCGGACGGAAAGCGGATTCATCAAAGGATCTTGGCGAGGTTTGAAAAAGCCGGATACCAGACGGGTTTGGTGAATGGGCGTATGCAGGGCTACTTCCATGGCACCGGCCACGGGGTTGGACTCGATATCCATGAAATGCCGCGCATCAGCCGCACCGGGTCTCTGCTCCAAGAGGGCCACGTCGTCACGGTCGAGCCGGGCCTCTACTATCCCGGCCTGGGCGCCATCCGCATCGAAGACATGGTCTTCGTCACGAAAGACGGATGCCGCAATCTGACGAACTCTCCGAAGATCTTCGAATTGGGATGATGTAGGTAAAGGGTGAGGTGTTAGGGGTGAGGGGAAGTTGAAAGATCTCACTCTTTCTTGAATGTTTCTTGACTCCGCGCGGCACCCCTAACTCCTTACCCCTCACCCCTTATATCTTACGTCTTCCATGCGCCTGACCTTCACGATTCAACGATTCAACCCCGAAGTCGATCGCGCTCCCCACAAGGATGAGTATCGTCTCGATGTCGGCCGAGGGATGACGGTGCTCGACGCGTTGATTCGCATCAAGAACGAGTGTGACGGGAGTTTGGCTCTCCGCTATTCCTGCCGCTCTGCGATTTGCGGTTCCTGTGCGATGACGATCAACGGCAGCGAGAAGCTGGCCTGCCGCACCTCCCTCCGCAAAGAACTTGAACGGCATGGGCACATCGCGGTCGCACCGCTGCGCAACTTGCCGGTGATCAAGGATCTGGTCGTGGACATGGCGTCGTTTTGGGCGAAGATTCGCGACGTACATCCATGGCTGATGTCAGGGGCTCGGCCAGCGGATGCAGACGAACCTGTTCAGACGCAGGTGCAAGGCCGTGCCAATCCGCAGTTTCACAATGTCGATGCCTGCATCATGTGCGGCGCATGCGTTGCGGCTTGTACCGTGCATGAAGTCTCAAAGGGATTTGCCGGTCCTGCAGCCTTGGCGAAGGCCGATCGCTTCCTCTCCGACCAACGAGAATCTCGTTCATCGACAAGGGCTAGGCTCTCGGCGCTCCAAGACGAGGATGGGATTTGGGATTGTACGCGCTGTAATTTCTGCGTAGAGGTCTGTCCGAAAGATGTCAAACCCATGGAGGCGATCATCCGGTTGCGGCGGGCCTCACTTGAACGGGGCATGACGACGACCGGCGGCGCGCGCCACGTTCTTGGCTTTACCGATCTAGTCGAGCAGCAGGGACGTTTGAACGAAGCGATCATGCCGTTGAAAGTAGTCGGATTCTCACCGCGAGGGATGCTGCATATCCTGCCTCTG
>JAABQN010000248.1 GCA_011391455.1 Nitrospiraceae bacterium | reverse complement strand
TGGGGATGAGCAGGGGAGCTAAGGGGTACAGGGGTACAGGGGTACAGGGGTACAGGGGTACAGGGGTACAGGGGTACAGGGAAGTGTAATCGATGCACATTACGAGACGAAAAACCAGACAGATCACAGTCGGCAAGGTGAAGATCGGCGGAGACGCGCCTGTGTCCGTGCAGTCGATGTGTTCGACTGACACGCGCGATACTGTGGCAACAATTGAGCAGATTCGTCAGATGGAGGCTGCAGGGTGCGAAGTGATCCGCGTCGCCGTGCCGGACGACGAAGCAGCGGCGGCGTTACCCAAGATCAAAGAGGCGATGACTGTGCCGCTGATCGCGGACATTCATTTCGACCATCGACTGGCATTGAAATCCGCTAAGATTGTGGACTGTGTCCGGATCAATCCGGGCAATATCGGGGCCTGGTGGAAAGTCGAAGAAGTCATCAAGGCCGTGAATGACCACGGCATTCCGATCCGCGTCGGTGTCAATGGCGGCTCGCTGGAACGGGATCTGTTGGACAAGTACGGCTGGCCCTCTCCGGAAGCCTTGGCCGAGTCGGCGCTCAATGCGGTCCACGCGTTGGAAGACGTGGGATTCACGAACATGAAGGTGTCGCTGAAGGCCTCGGATGTGCACCATGCGATCGATGCCTATTGGTTGTTTGCGCACCAGTCCGACTATCCGGTGCACATCGGTATTACCGAGGCAGGGACGGCGATGACCGGGGCGGTGAAATCCACCATGGGGCTGGGGTATTTGCTCTCGCAGGGCATCGGCGATACCCTGCGCGTGTCGCTCGCTGCCGATCCGGTTGAAGAAGTGAAGGTGGGGTTTGAGATTTTGAAGTCGCTCGAGCTGCGGCATCGGGGGATCAATGTCATCGCCTGTCCGACCTGTGGCCGCGTGGAGATCGACGTGGTGAAGCTGGCCAACGAACTGGAAAAGAAGCTGGGCCATATCAAGACTCCGCTCAATGTGTCAGTCCTCGGCTGTGTCGTGAACGGGATCGGCGAAGGCAAGGAAGCGGATATCGGGATCGCCGGCGGCGAGGGCAAGGGCATTCTATTCAAGAAGGGCAAGCTCGTCAGAAAGGTGCCGATCGAAGAATTGATGGATACCTTGATTTACGAGGTCGAGCTGATGGCGAAAGAAAAAGATGCCGAAGGAAATGGAGAGGCCGTAGCTCCTTCAAACGAAGGATGGGAATCTCTCGCGCCTGAATCCGATCGGCCTTCGACGCTCGGAAAAGAAATTCCTATCCTCTCCAGTAAACGATAGATCTTCCCTCTCACCTCTAGCCTCTAGCCTCTAACCCAGACTATAATGCCCGTAGGGCGCCGTACCCAAGTGGTTAAGGGAGCAGTCTGCAAAACTGCGATGCAGCGGTTCGACCCCGCTCGGCGCCTCCAATCATTCCTATTGATATCTTAGGCACTTCCGCTATTCCTGGCTGGTCGCCACGAATCACCACATTTGCATTACTCCCGGTTTTACTCCCGGTTGCGCTCCCGGTTTTGATCGCAATGATGCCAAGGCTGGCCTTGTTGACCGCGGTTCGCAGGTGAGCAGGGGAAAGATGAGCGTAACGCATGGTCATGGTGATCGTGGAGTGCCCCATAAGCTCCTGCACGCTTCGAATATCGACCCCCGCCATGACTGCTCGTGAGGCGAAGGTATGCCTGAGGGTGTGCCATGTTGCTCCCTCAATTCCGGCTTGCTTCAGGGCAGGCTCGTAGATCTTTACGACAAAATTTCTTCCTTGCATGGGTTGTCCTGGAATCAAGGGGCTCGGAAAAAGAAAAGGGCTATGGGCCCATGAGGATAGACCTGCAACAATTGCGAGGGCCGATTCACTCAGGATGACATGCCGGGTCTTGCCGGATTTGCTAAGGGGAATCGTCAAAATGCCCTGCTCCGTGTTCAAACAGTCCCAGCGAGCATGAAACTGCTCACTTAGTCGCAATCCAGTTTCCAGAGAAAAGGCCACCACTGCCCAGTGTTCGGGTGAGAGATATTCGCGAAGCCTCGCAATTTCAGCCTCGGTCAGGAACCTCAGGCGGCCTGTCGGCTCAGGAAAGAAACGGACCCCTTTGACAGGATTGGTCACCAAGTAACTCTCCGCAATGGCAAGGTTCAGGATATGTCTCAGAGCCGCAAAATATCGGTTGATGGTGTGGGGACCTCTGTTGGCCTTTGCTTTCATCTTGGCTTGAATATGCCGCAATTCATCAGCGGAGATCTCGGCCAGGAGCTTTCTCCCCAAGAGTTTCTTCCAGAAACGGCCATACTGGTGCATGTTGCGAAGGCCGCGAGAAGTCACGCCCTCTAGGTAGCGGGTGATCCAAGCACGAAGCGTTAAGGCTTTTGAAGCGTCGTACTTTTCCGGGAAGTAGCGGCCTTCCCGAACGTCGGCCTTCAGGCGGCCATACAGGGTCTTCGCTTGCGTCTTAGAATCTGCCCGATACCACTTCTCTCGGCCATTGACGTACAAGCGGACCCACCATAACCCGTTTTTAATGACTAGGCCTCGATCCTTACCGTGTCTTCTTGCCATGTGATCCTCCTCGACGCGCTTGGGGTTGGGTCTGCGCTTCCCTCAAGATAGGTCTGCCATCCGCAGGGTGATCCTTCTTTCGTAATGGACGCCCTTTTCTCCACTTCCGTGAGGCGACGCGCATTTGGCAGCGCGGATCACAAAATAGCTGGTCGCGTCGCGCCGCTAGAAAGATCCGTCGGCATTCCTTGCAGCGACGGATGCGCCCCGCATGGCACGCCACTGACACAGCGACGCGGTATTCAAACTCTTTCGTCTTGGGTGTGGTCGACACCAGGATGCTCCCGTGGCGAGGGTGGAATGCGCCGGGCATGATGACAATTAAGGTGAGATCCGAAAAGGTGATGGGCGCGATCCCGTGCTGCCACATCTGTTCCAAATGGCCTCGAATGGTGACTTGAAGGTGCATCGCCTCCTTGCGACTTGGCAGCGTGTATTCCAGCGGCTCGCCCGGGATCGCCTGCACCGTCCACCCACTCGCTATGGCGATGGGTAGCGCGTGTCGGTTTGGACCGTGGGCTTCGGCAAAACTCGCCACCTCATAGGCGAGGACCATCCATTCACTGGGTGTCAGTGCTTCAAGGTCACGTTGGATGAACTGTAGGAGCCAACCGATTTCCCCATTCGAAGTGGTCGTGATGCGCTCCCGCGCTTTTTTCATCTCG
>JAABQN010000247.1 GCA_011391455.1 Nitrospiraceae bacterium | reverse complement strand
GCCGAATGTTGTCAAGGTAGCGGTTGCGCTCACCCTTCTCGTTCTTGCCTTGGCGGAACCGTTCGTAAGCCCGGGCAGCTGACACAAGCTCCTTGGCGAAGCCGATAGGGTCGCGACCATATCCGACGAGTGCATCGTTCTTCGTGAACCAGCCATAGATCTCGTCTTCGCGTAAGAGTTCCACGTCGTACCGGCTGAAGATGAAATAACGCAGAAATCGCAGAGGCTTTTCGCCCATGCGGAAGATTGTGTCCTGCAACTCCTTCCAAGTATCCTTGAGCCGGTCAAACTGCCCCTTTGCCGTCTTCATGAAGAGCAGGTTCTTTAAGAGGTCCATGGAGTTCAGGCCGACGCCGCGATCATTAATTGTCTCGAAGATCTTCAAGGCTTTCGCCACGTCCTCGGTCTGGATGCGGATCAGCTTAACCCTATTGGTCAAGTAGCCGTACAGCTTGCGAACATCCGCTGGATCCTGTCCAAATTCTGAGTCTAGGAACCTTGTGACCACGTGATGTGCGTTCTGCATGTTTCGCATCGACTGGGTCGAGGGAGTTTCGATAGGCTTCCCATCGGCAAGGCGTGTCAACGCGTCGCCGCTGTCCTCATACTGTAAATCGAGACGGTAACGACGACGTTCCTCGCCCGAGACGTCCACTGCAGCATCTGCAATCTGCGCGTTCAGAACAGAGGAAGGCGGCGCCCCAAGCTCGGCGAGCCGATCCCGGATAGCGCAAAGCGTGATGTAGAGGGTTGTCATGCGCTGTTGCCCGTCGATCAGGTCGAGTACGCCCTCTCGGCCCGGGCAGACGACAATGCTGCCAATGAAATACTCGGGCGCATCCTGCGCTGCACCATCGCCCATCTCTTCGCGAACATCTTTCAGAAGCTGTTCGACCTGATCCGTGTCCCAGACATACTCGCGCTGATAGTCGGGAACGGCATAGAAGGATTGGAAGAGGCTGGCGACCGAGCAGTCTTCGCTCTGGATCCTCTGAATGGCCATATGCACTCTCCATCTCTTTGACACAGTTAAGTCGTCGCAAAATCGCCGGAATTCTTCCAGACCCCAATTGCGACGGTGGTGTTAAACTCTCTCCTAGGGCTAAGCCAGAGTCCGAGAAGGGCTAAGCGTCGAACCGTCTGCTGACACTGTCGCCCTTCATCCGGGTGCACAAATGTGCCAAATGTCAGGCGGGACAGGCATGTAGCGCCTGCCATGATTTGCCTGCAACGAATCAATGCCGCTCGTTGACATCGTGAATCCATGAACCGAGCCGTTCGATGCTCCACGGTCGAGGCGCCTGGCGCATTCTGCGAGTACACCGCCCGGCCCAGATCTCTCATGTACACCCGAGCTTGATCGCGCAGGACGGCATAACCGCTCAGTATTCGGACGGTCATTGCCTCTTCCGGCAGCAGACCTGGGCGGCGTCTTCCGTCCCGGGTCAAGTAAGGTCCTTAGGTTTCAGCTCTTGCCACAGTCCAACCAATACCGGGCAGTGGCGGTAACATCCGCGTCGAACTCCGCCTTGTCCACGATCCAGCGCAAGTAATCTGCCGGGGCTTCGGAGAATAGCATCCCCTTGTGCTTGCCAAACCCGATCCGTCGCAACAGTGCTGGTGCTGCCGAAACACGCAGCATGTCATCGATCGTGCTTTCCTGCAAAAGCCGGATCAAGATTTGCGCCGTGACGTAGGCATCCGGCAAGGCACGATGCGGCGGCATGGCGGCGACGCGGTCAAAACCTGTGTCATGGTCAAGATTCAACCAATAGCGGAGGACCTGGTTGCTGTGAGCAGGAGCGTCCGGCCAGACCACCAAGGCACATTTGTAGGTGTCGATCCAAGCCCGCCCATCACCCTTGTGGAAATGCTGTTCAAAAGCGGCGTTGTGCGCAACGAGAATGTCCTGCGGAGCACAGCCTTGGAACAGCAACGGCCAGAGTTCCCGGATCGCAGGTGCCCCGGCAACATCTTCTTCAAGAATGTGATGCACCGCTTTGACCTGCGGCGGAATGGGCCCGACGGGTTTGGCGAAGGATTGCCATCTGTCCGTCACGGTTAACGCATCGGGATCGACGTCGACATAGGCCAGTTCGATCACTTCGGCCCCGGCGTCTTCGGGCACGCCTGTCGTTTCGTAGTCGATCACGCGCAGTCGGCGTGCTTTGCTTGTCATCCGTCACTCCTGACTTTTTGCCGGTTTGCGCGCAAGCCGACTGACACGATGCATAGTGCCCGTAGCATCGGGTTATCTGACCAATGTCGAGTGATTTCCAGTTGCCAGATGCACCTGAACAGGGCCCCCAAAGACAAGCTTAGAATTTCTCTCAGAGGTCGCGATCGTCCCTGCCGGCAAAGCTGAGCGCCTTCATGAGCCGCAGCATGGCCGGCACATAGCCTGGAATGGTTGGCTCGCCCTCAGCATTCATGAAATGTGCTTCGACCATTTCCATTGCCTCAGGCCCATGTTCGGGGTGAATATCGAGGAAGATGCAGCGTGGCCCACCTTCAGTCCAGACGGTACGTTCAAAGATGCCCGCACAGAGGCTCCAGCCGATCTGCTTCGCATCCAGCCAATCTGTGATTTCAGAAACATCCGTGTAGATATCCCTGAAGTCACCGTCATCGTCGATGAGGACAAGATAATACACGTCCCGACCGAGGCGCCGGGCAATCCCGTCGATGGTCTCAAGAATTTCAGCCATTTGGCTCTCCAGCGATGACGCGGTACATGATTCTGGCGATGGAGCAATTTGACCGCTCGCTCTTCTTGCATTCAGCGGCTGTGGAACAGATCCGGTCGGCTTTCGATCAGTTCTGCCATGTGGTCAAAGCGGTGGAATCCGCCGTCGAACATGACAACTGGCAGACGTCCCCTGACAAAATCTAGCGTTGCTTGCGTGTCCAGAATTTCATCACCCATGTCGAGAACTATCGTTCCCTGTCCGTCCATGCGAAAGCTGAGCGCATCATAGGCCGTCACGCAATCTTCCGTCAGTTCAAAGGGCTCTCCGACATGGTTGACGCCATGGCCAACGTACGCTTTCAAGGTTTTACTCGGTGCGATTGCGGGGTTGATCGCAATGAACGGACGGTCAAACTCAGCGCCCAGCCAAGCGGCATAGAAGCCGCCAAGGCTTGTTCCGACGACCATCGCCTCGGGATGGAGTTTCAACCGTGCTGCATACTTTTCGAAGACCACCTGCGGATGCGTGGTGTAATCGACTGTGACTCCATCAA
>JAABQN010000246.1 GCA_011391455.1 Nitrospiraceae bacterium | reverse complement strand
CGCGGCTTCTTCATCTGCATCTGATCCTATTGGGTTTCGTTACCATGGCCATGATCGGCGCCACCCATCGCCTCTTGCCGATGGTCTTGAACGCCGAACTCTACAGCCTGAAACTCGCCCGCTTCGTGATGGTCGCGCTTCCCGCCGGCTTCGCCATTTTGATCGGTGGATTTATCACCTCGTCCCTCCACCTCGAACTCGCGGTCGGAGGGCTGCTCATCCTCTGCATCGGTCTCTACGCATACAATCTTCTGCGCACATGGATAGGCTCAGGCCATCCGGGAAATGCCGCTTCCGACCACCTCCTGATCGCGACGTTTTTCCTGGTCTTGATGATGGTCATGGGCGTGCTCGTCGGGGCGAATTTCCTCCCACAACCGCCGGTACTGCCATTTGGATCGTTGCACCTAGCGGCCTACACCCATATGGCCTTGATCGGATTTATACTGCAGACAGTCATTGGAGCGTTGTCGTATGGCATCCCTGAGATACTGGCGGCCAGCCGGATTGCGAGCCGGAAAAAGCAGGGGCCCTATCGAGATCAACTCGCAGCCATCATGGACCGGTGGCGAGCCGTTCAGCTGGTCGGATTGAGCTTGGGGACAATGGGCTTCGGCTTGCTCGCTGCACTCACCTGGAACTTCCCTCTCAGTGCGCTCTTTATTCAGATTGCATCCTGGGTCACTGTCGGCCTGCTCCTTGGCAGCTTGACCATCTTTACCGCCAAGCTCGCCTGGGCGTTCGGAGTTCCGCCCTCAGTGATAGTCGTTTCCCTCCCCAACAAGATACTGAAAGAATCCACCAGCGCCATAGATCCTGCCGCGTGAGACGCGAGACAGGCGAGAAAAGCGCGTAATGCTCGATTGAAAGACCACTCCTTGGAAGAATCCCTGACATTTCATGATCGCCATGGTCACGGCATTGCTGCAATCCTGAGTACACCCGATGGACCAACGACGCGCCTCGCCATGCTATGCCATGGATTTCTCTCCGGCAAGAACAGCACAACCAACAAGACCTTGACCAGGCTCCTCAATGGACAGGGCCTGGCAACATTTCGGTTCGACTTTTTCGGCCAAGGAGAGAGTGACGGACCGTTCGAAGAGATCACGACAACCCTGGCCATACATCAAACCGAAACCGCGTTGGATCTGGTAATCGCTCGGGGCTATGACCGAATCGGACTCGTCGGTTCAAGTTTCGGAGGACTTGTCGCTATCCTCACGGCAGCCCAGCGCAGCGACATCGCCTGTTTGGCCCTCAAATGTCCCGTGGTGGATTTCGCGGAAGAGCTTCGCTTAACGTTTGGGCTTGACGAGTTGGCTCAGTGGCAAGCCACTGACACGGTTCCAAACATCATGGGAGGGCCTGATCGAATCCGTTTGCGGTATGATTTTTACGAAGACTGCATCAAACAGATCGCCTATGGGCCGGCTGAACGAATCGCCACACCCACGCTTATTGTCCAAGGTGAAAAGGATGAGTGCGTCCCCCTCCATCAAAGCCAGCGACTGTATGACGCACTCAGAGGACCGAAAAAGCTCGATCTCCTGCCAGAGGCAGATCACCAATTCACTAGAGGCGACGACTTTCACCGAATGACCACATCGATCAGCGATTGGCTCGTTACCCATCTCTAGCAGGATGCTGAAATAGACGCCCAACGTCGTTCTCAGTCGTCCGTCTCCTTGCGACGTACCCCAAGGGTACGCCTCAGTCGCCTGACTCCCTGCGGCCTTGTTGGATCGTCTATTTGAGCATCCTGTTAAGACTTGGCGCAGCGGAAGCCCGTATAACTATTGCGCGTCTCCGGTGGCAATTTAAAGCGCCCATAGGTGAGAAGGTATTTCGGCAGGTCCGACCACGATCCGCCGCGTAACACTTTAAACTTTCCCTGTTCAGGGCCTTGCGGATTCTGTTCCGGCGAGGTTTTGTAATAGTCCGCACCATACCAATCCTGCACCCACTCCCACACATTCCCAGCCATTTGATAGAGTCCATACGGACTCTTGCCCCGCTCATAGGACAGCGCGGGCATCAAGACCTGGCTATAGCTGAACCGTGCGCCCAATGCGAAATTCGCCAGATCCTTGGTGGGAGACTGGTTGCCCCAGGGATACAACCTTCCATCCGTTCCTCTGGCTGACTTCTCCCATTCCGCTTCGGTGGGAAGCCGCTTCCCCTTCCATTGGCAATAGGCATCGGCGTCAGGCCAGTCCACGCCGATCACCGGACGGTTACTATGCTGAAACAGGTTGACCTTGTCCCATTCCCAGGGCGCGAGGTGGTTTGTGGCCGTAAGGAATGATGCGTACTGCCCTGCCGTCACTTCGTGGAGATCTATCAAGAATGTGGGCAACCAGATTTGATGCTTGGGACGTTCATCCTCCAACGCCTGCATCCCATCCAATCCCATTGCGAACTCGCCGGCAGGAATCTCGACCAGAGGAGTTTCAGCGACAGCCGTCTGGTCCAAGGCCTTGGGCTTCCCAAGCCGATCAAGTTGAGCCTGGGCAATATCGGCATCTGCAAACACACCGATCAGGAGCGGGGCTAGAAAAGAGACTGCGAGTAACAATCGCATGGTGCAGTAGCATACATAAGAGAACTCCATCGCGCGAGAATCCCTGACATTCGCTGTTGAAGAGCGAAGAGACCCTGCCGCGGAGTGGGCAGGATGGTCAAAACGATCATCCAACAAGGCCGCAGCCGATGGCCACACCGCAGGCGTACCCTTCCCACCCGCCCAACCCCGAGCTGCGGAGCAGCTCTTTCCCGAAGGGGTACGTTGAGGATGTGGGCGAGGTGAGAACGCAGTTGGGGATCGTTTTCACCTTCCTGCCTTGGTTAGTGGATGATGCCGCTGACAACCCAATGCCGATCATCCACGACATCGATCAACAGGCGCGTTAGATTCATCCGCGCCAACTGCGACCCGATCTCGTCTTCCGTGAAGGCTGCGAGCAACGAGTTGTAGAAATCTCTCCTCAGAATCTCCGGGGCCCCGGAGGCATACCGATCGACAATGGCCTGCGCTTCCTCCGGCGATTCCGGCCTCAATAAATCCATCACCAGCACAGGCGAGCCTGGCTTCACTGCCAATCGTAGCTTGTGCCAAAACTGCAACGGGTTCGGCACATGATGCAGCAGGCTGTTGGAGATGGCTGCATCAACGGTACTCACTCCGGCGAGATCCTGAAATCGTTCACAGCGGAACGTGATACGGTTGGACAACCCGGCTTCCCGTACAGATTC
>JAABQN010000245.1 GCA_011391455.1 Nitrospiraceae bacterium | reverse complement strand
GTTCATTGCCGGCACAGAGAGAATATCTGTGGGTGCGGGGGCCGGCGCCGCCATGGGTGGATTTCTCGGCGTGCAGATTTCGATGTTGTTGGATATGCGGGCGGCGAAGAAAAAGGCTGTAATCGGAGGAACATAAAGTCGTGATGGAGAAGAGGGGAGTACTCATCGGTGCGATCGCGTTTGTCTTTGGGTCGTTCATCCTGATGATTAGCTTGCTGGTCTATGAGTCGTACAAGTCGAAGCAGATGAAGGCGCTGGCCGCGTCGATCAAGACCGAGGCTCGGCCTGCGCCGAGCAGCGCACCCTCGCTGGATTATTCCATGTATAAAACGAAGATAGGCGATGAGGGGCGAGATATGGTGCAGGTTCCCGAAGGCCCGTTCATCATGGGGAGCAAAGACGGCGACCCGGACGAGACGCCGGAGCGGCAAGTGTTTTTAAGCGCATTCTATATCGACAGGAAAGAAGTGTCGCAAGAGGAATATGCCCGCTTTGCCAAGATGACCAAGCGTCCGTTGCCCAAGATCGAAGTGTTTGAAGACGATCAGTCCAAGTTGCTGCAGTCCGAGTTTGCGGCGATGAGCATGTCATGGGACGAGGCGGCGGCCTATTGCAAATGGGCGGGAAAGCGCCTTCCCACGGAATCGGAATGGGAAAAGGCCGGCCGTGGTGAGGGCAAGCGGAAGTATGCATGGGGCGACATCGTCAAGAACGGCCGCGCCAACGCCAATTTGGATGGGAGCGAAGACGGGTATCGGTACCTCGCGCCTCCCGGGTCCTTCGAAGCAGGCCGGAGCCCTTATGGAATCTATGACATGACGGGGAACGTCGCGGAATGGGTGGCGGACTCGTACGACGAGCATTACTACCAAAAAGCGCCCTATCGTGATCCGAAAGGGCCGGAACGTGCGGACTTGAAAGTCGTGCGCGGAGGGTCGTGGCGAGAAACCGAGCATAACGCCCGGCTATCCAAACGATTTGCCGCGAAAGCCTGGCGAACGGATATTACGATCGGGTTTCGCTGTGCGAGCGATGGTGTGGAGGCGAGCGACAGTCCCGCTGTGCCATAAACCGACATGCTTGAAACCAAATTCAAGGTTCTGTTTCTTCTTGCCATCCTCGCATTTGCTGCGATTCCTATCATGGGAATCATGCGCGGTTCCCCTCTAACCCCGTTTGAAGGCTCTTCTATTGACTCCAAAAATGCCACCCCAACGGCGCCGATCGACTCCTCGCAGGTTTCCCATGAAGAACCGGTCCCGGAAGAAATGGTTTCAATCCCGGCAGGCCCCTTCATCCGTGGGACGAATGAAGGCGGGCTTGATGAACGGCCGCAGCGTACGGTGTTGCTGGATGCGTTTGCCATTGATCGCTACGAAGTAACGAATCATCAGTATCAGCAATTTATCAATGTGACCGGACATCGCAAGTCCGGCCCTCCTGCTCGCTACGCCAAGAACATGAGCAAGATGCTCAGCATCAATCAGCCGGTGGTCTACGTGTCATGGGAGGATGCCGAGACCTATTGCCATTGGAAAGGGAAGCGGCTTCCGACTGAAGCAGAATGGGAAAAGGCCATGCGAGGATCGGATGGACGCCTGTGGCCATGGGGTAATGTGGAGCAGCCCAACGGAGCGAATTGGGCCAGGGTGCAAGATGGTCATGAGGTCTCCGCAGTTGTCGGTACAGTTCAGACTGATAAAAGCCCGTACGGCGTCATGGATGGGGCAGGCAATGTGATGGAATGGGTGGCCGACTGGTATGGGGAAGGCTATTTCGCGGAAGCTCCGGAAGAGAACCCGCCGAGCCCGGATCACGGAGTATATCGGGTGCTTCGCGGGGGGGGGTATGCGACCACGGGAGCCGATATTCGCATCACCAGCAGGAGCAAGATGGTCGCGGACTTTCGCGATGAGACGATCGGGTTTCGCTGTGCTGTTTCCGGCGAAAAACCAGAGAGAAGCTGAATGGAAAGACCATAGGAAACTTACAAGAAATCAAAGTAGTAGAGAATAAGAAAGACAGCCACAAGTATATTGACAACCATTCCTGTCAAAACTATAATGTCGAACGCTTTTGATTTTTTTTTCATCGAATTTCCCCTGATTTTCCGTGTGCAGTAAGGAATTTTGAATAACACACGAGTATCTGTGTGTCAAGAAAGTCGCTAGGAGAGAAGGAGACGTAATGGCTACGGCAACACCGGATAGTGAGATAAAGGTCAGAATCGGCAAGATGATTTTCTACATCACCTGTGCGGCGGGTCTGTGGTTTTTTTATTGGTTCGCTGGAATTCAGTGCCCCTGCTGAGCGGGGCCACTGCGGCGCTGGGATTTTTTCAACGTTTGTGAAGTTCTGAAGAGGGGGGAGTGCGATGGGCATGACAATCGTGTATGTGGTGGTGTCGTTGGTCGTCTGCATCGCGTATTTTACGGCGGTTGATCACTTTTTGATGGATTCGCAGGGACTGGATTTCTGGTATTTATTCCGGCAGTAGGCCCAGGAGTTAATTCTGTACTGAGTCGAGCTTAATTGTGATGAGTCCTTTTAGAATGCATCAAGGAGGTATTTCATGGGACGTGTAGCCGGGAAGAAGTTATTTTCAATCATGGCGCTTTGCGCGATGGTTGGCCTTCTCCTGCTCCCCATCGCCGTTTCGCTTCCGTCACTGGCCATGGGCGCCGATGAGCCCGATGCAGTGAAGAAGGAGGGTGAGGCGAAAGTCGAGAAGGGGCGAGACGTCTATTATAAGACGGAGGGTATCGTCGTCGGCGCCCCTGCTCCAAAGACAGTCGATGGTCCTCGGGACTATCCCCGGTACAACTTCGAGAGCCGCGTGTTGCTCTGGTTTGCGAATCAGCAGCACCTCTATTATGGAAGCTTTGTGCTCGCCGTTCCGATCTTCTGCATGGTGATCGAATTTATGGGGGTGGTGACGAAGGATAAGGCCATGGCGAAGCGCTATGACAAACTCGCCTATGACTTTATTAAGATCAGTCTCACGGCCTATTCGTTGACTGCAATTTTGGGCGGTATCCTGATCTTCACATTCCTGACGCTCTATCCCGCATTCTTCGGCTACTTATCCAGTATCTTCCGCCCTGTTATGCATATCTATGCGTTGATGTTTGTGGCGGAGAGCGGAACCCTCTACATCTATTACTACGGTTGGGACAAGATGAGGGAAGGGTTCCTGAAATGGATTCACTTGAGCCTGTCCGTGATCCTGAACGTGATCGGCACATTGCTCATGTTCCTGGCGAACTCCTGGATCGGTTTCATGATGTCG
>JAABQN010000244.1 GCA_011391455.1 Nitrospiraceae bacterium | reverse complement strand
CTCCTTCAGGATGGAGCAGGCCATCCGCTCTCTGCGAAGAGCGCTCGTCTCACATCACCATGTGACGACGACAGCCGGCTATGGTCCGCGCTATCTCCATTCAACCGGCCAACTCCATAAAGGGGGTCCGAAGAGCGGGGTGTTCTTACAGCTCGTCGATCAGATGATTCCCGATCTCGGCATTCCAGGAAAACCATTTACTTTTCGCACGCTCGCGCAGGCCCAAGCAGCCGGTGATATACAGGCACTCAAAGCTCACGATCAACAGGGGATCGTCTTGCCCTTAAGCAAGAATCCGATCGCGACGCTTCAGACGTTGACAAAATCCCTTGCGCCTCGCGCCGCAGTTCGGCGTTCCACCATGCGGCGCACGAAGAGCGGGCGCGCCCGCAAGAAGTAGGATGCCTGCTGTCCCCGACATCCGCATCCACAGCGACAGCCAAGCCGCGGCTGAAGCAGCAGCAGCATTCGTCCTGGAAGTGGGCCAAGAGGCCATTCGCACGAAAGGCCGATTCTTTATCGCCCTCTCCGGCGGCACGACGCCGGAAACACTCTACCGAGCCCTAACCTCTCCTGCCTTTGCCGATCGCTTCGATTGGTCTCGGACCACATTTTTTTTCAGCGATGAACGTTGCGTTCCTCCGAATGACCCTCGAAGTAACTATGCCTTGGCCAACAGAACCCTGTTCACCCCTCTGAAAATTACGCCTTCGCAGGTCTATCGTATGGCGGGGGAATCCCGTGACCCACCGGCGGCGGCTCAAGAGTATGAACAGCAGTTGTATCTTGCGACGAAGACCCCGCCAGCAGTCCAGCCCTCCCTTGACCTCATCCTCTTAGGGCTGGGCGAAGATGGGCATACGGCGTCTCTGTTTCCCGGAGCGCCGGCCCTACGAGACCATCAACGTCTGATTGCGGCCACTCAATCTCCGAAAGATCCGCCCAACCGATTGACCATGACTTTTGCTGCGATCAACAGAGCGAGTGTGATACTGTTTCTCGTCTCGGGAGCCGGCAAAGCAGGAGTCGTGAGGGCCATCCTCCATCCGAAGAGTGAGGCGGAACGACAGCTTCCGGCCTCGTTGGTCGAGCCGGAGGGAGGCCGCCTCGTCTGGCTCCTCGATCGAGCTGCAGCAGCCGAGCTTCCGATTCAGTGACAGTGGGCGAGCCTATGAGGACGCGATGATCATTGCCGGAGATATCGGGGGTACGAAAACCCACTTAGCCCTGTTCGACTGGAAGACAGACCGCGTCGATCCCGTGCGGCTGGAGTCATTTCACAGCGCCGATTACACCTCGCTCGAGGACATGCTTACGGAATTTCTCGTCCCACTGAAGCCTCCAACGTCCATTGACGAATCAGCAATCGAGAAGACGGGCGATGCCGGGGCGGAACCGGAGCGCCAGGCGGAAACACCGCCGAAAATCGACGCAGCCTGTTTCGGCATCGCCGGCCCCGTCATTCAGAACCGCTGCCAGACGACCAACCTCCCGTGGGTGGTCGATGGCGCAATCCTGGCGAAACAGTTCGACATACCGAGAGTGAAGCTGCTCAACGATCTCGAAGCCATGGCACACGGAATTCTTCTGCTCAGACCGGACGAAGTCGAAATCCTCAACGCCGGAAATCCGCCACCCCACAAGCAAGCGCTCGCCCTGATCGCAGCAGGGACCGGACTGGGCGAATCCATCCTCTTCTGGAACGGTTCGCGTTATCAGCCGATGCCATCCGAAGGGGGGCATGCGGATTTCGCACCGAACAATGATAACGAAATTGAACTGCTGCGCCATCTGCGTGGTCACTATCTGCATGTGAGTTATGAACGGGTGCTGTCCGGTCCCGGCCTGCACGCCATCTATGACTATGTCCGCGACAGCAAGAAAAATGAGCCGACGTGGCTCTCAGAACAAATCAAAGCCGGCGATCCGGCGGCGGTGATTGCCGAAGCGGGGCTCAAAGGACAGGCAGAGATCGCCAAGCAGGCGCTCGATCTGTTCGCCTCCATCTACGGAGCTGAAGCCGGCAATCTGGCCTTGAAGGCGATGACATTGAACGGCGTATATCTGGGAGGCGGCATCGCGCCGAAATTGCTGGCCAAACTGAAAGACGGAACATTCATGAAGGCCTTCACCAGCAAGGGCCGCTATGCGCGCCTGATGAGTTCGATCCCGGTCAAAGTGGTCATGAATCAGAAGACCCCCTTACTCGGCGCCGCGTCCGCCGCTGCCGCTCTCTCCCATACCTCCGCATCATGATGACCAACCAGGATCTCGATAGCCTGAAGAAAGCCGCGGCGTTAGCAGCCGTTGAATTCGTTCGCGATGGAATGATCGTCGGCCTTGGGACCGGCTCGACGGCCAAGCATATGGTCATGGCATTGGGGGAAAAGGTTCGTTCAGGTATGAGGCTTCGTGGAGTGCCCACGTCGAAGGAAACGGCTGCGCTTGCGGCGCAACAAGGAATTACCCTCATCGATGCCGACAATGCCTGGGTGATCGATGTCGCAATCGACGGGGCAGATCAGGTCGATCCGGGCTTCAACCTCATCAAGGGTGGAGGCGGCGCGCTTCTGAAGGAAAAGATTGTCGCGGCTTCGGCCAAGCAGTTCATCGTGTTGGTCGACCATACTAAGCGAGTCCCAGTGCTGGGGGGATCGTTCCCTCTCCCCATCGAGGTCATCCCCTTCGGCTGGGGAAGTACAGCCAGAGAAATCAAGGCCCTCACGAAGAGTCCTGTGGTGCTGAGAGAACGGGATGGGTTGCCCTTCAAGACAGAAGCAGGCCATGTGATTCTGGATGTCCATCTGCCACGGATCGACCACCCGCGAGAACTCGAGATCGCCTTGAACCAAATTCCCGGAGTGGTCGAGACAGGCCTTTTTGTCGGACGAACTGATCTGCTCATCGTGGGCACCGCCAACGGGGTCGAATCGTACCCGGCGACTAGGACATGACCGATCCGATCAGCAGGCGACAGACCCTACAGGCTCTTTTCATCCATGCCCGATATTTTCTTGTCATTCCGCTTACCGCGTTCCTCAGTCCGTGCCTCAACAGCTCTTTGGTGCAAGCATCTACCAAACGACCGAAAGGTAAGACTATGAACCAAGCCTCTTCTTCAGGCACCGTCGATCCATACCGGCTTCCAAGGCATGTGGTCCCGGTTCGTTATGATCTGCGATTGGAGCCGGACCTGGTTGCCGCAAATTTTTCAGGACAGGAAACCATCACCCTCACGGTTTATCAGGCAACCTCTGACATTGTCTTCAACGCCATTGAACTCGACATCGTCTCG
>JAABQN010000243.1 GCA_011391455.1 Nitrospiraceae bacterium | reverse complement strand
CAATGGTAAAGAGGCGCTCGAGGCGCTCGGGCGGATCGACTATGCGGCAATACTCATGGATTGCCAGATGCCGGAAATGGATGGCTTTGCCGCGACGGCGGAGATCAGAAGACGTGAGGCGTTAGGCGTGAGGGGTGAAGCGCAGGATGAGATAAGAAAGACGTGTGAAGCGTTAGACGTGAAACCTGACGCGAATTCTTCCACCCCTTACCCCTTACCCCTCACCCCTCACCGGCTGCCGATCATTGCTATGACGGCCAACGCGCAACCGGAAGATCGAGCCCAGTGTCTCGCGGCTGGCATGGATGACTACATCAGCAAACCCGTACAATCCAAAGTCTTAGCCGAGATGCTCGCGCGCTGGGTCACGCCGGCCTCGGTTGGCTCAGGGGTGCAGGCCGAAGGGGTACAGGCTGGGACTGAAGGCTGAAGGGATTCAGGCTGAAGGGTTCGGATTTCGATCTCTGGCCTTTGACCTTCGGCCTTCAGCCTGAATCCCTTCAGCCTAAGTGTCTCCTACGCTGCATGTCTTCTGACCTCCAGTCGGAGTTTGCTTCGCGTTTCCAGAAGTTGAAGGAGGCGGAGTACGGCTTTTTCAAGCTGGGTGTAGATCATCGGGCCTTCAACCAGCGTGCCGAGTCTTCCAAACGCCTCTAGTTGTCCAGCGTACAACACCACCTCCGATGCGCAAAGATTGCTCGCAGTCCCTTTCAGCGCATGGGCTGCCTGCTCGACTGCTACCTGATCTCTGTCGGCCAAGGCTGCTCGGATCGCCTCCAACATGGTTTGATGGCGTTGAAGGAACATTTCAACCAGCTGCTCCAATAGCTCGGTATCGCCTCCGATGTTTTGTAACATCGCAGGCGCGTCAAAGATGACCGGGAGAGCCTTAGGGTCTAATCCATTGGTGCTGTGTTTTTCCTCGCCGGTCGGTGTGGCCTGAGAATGGATGGGCGTAGAAATCCATCGATCGAGGGCTTCCTTGAGCTTTTCCTGCCGGACGGGCTTCGTCAAATAATCGTTCATCCCTGCCGCAAGACAGCGTTCTCGATCCCCGCTCATGGCATTGGCCGTCAACGCGACAATGGGGATGTGCCGGGGATGATGAATGTTGAGTGTGGAATGAGGAATGTTACATTCATCATTGTTCATTCCACATTCCACATTCCAGCGTGCCTGTTCGCGTTCGCGGATGAGGCGCGTGGCTTCTAATCCATCGAGGAGTGGCATTTGGCAGTCCATCAGAACCATGGCATAGGAGCTTCGGGCTAATGCCGCCAAGGCTTCTTGGCCATTCTCCACGACATCCGCTTGGTAGCCGAGCTTCTCCAACATGCGAACGGTCAGTTTCTGATTGATAAGATTGTCTTCAGCTACCAGGATTCTTGGCGCCGACTCTATTTCTGCGAGAGTGTGCTGTGTAATGAGCGGCAGCGCAGGCGTCGCAACGGCTGTCAACGTCCTTTCCCCCGCGAGCTCCGGCAAACCCAGCACGGTTCTCAAACAGTTCGAGAGTTGATCGTGGCGGATGGGTTTGGTGAGATAGGCGAGGAATCCGGCCTGGCGCGCCAGTTCCGCATGCCCTCGCTGGATGAGTGAGGTGAGGATGACAAGACGGACGCGAGATCCGGCAGGGTGAACCTTGAGTTCCTTGGCGAGTTGTAATCCATCCTTACCCGGCATCACCATATCGACGATGGCCACGTCGTACGATTGGCCCTTTTCCGCCTGCTGCTCGATCAGTGTTATGGCTGAGGCGGCATCCTGGACTTGATCGTCTACCATGCCCCAACCCGTGACCAGGTGATGGAGAATGATCCTGTTCGACTCATTATCGTCTACGATCAGGACGCGGCGTCCGGCCAACTCCGCAGACGGCATGATGGCCAAGGGGGACGTCGTTTGCTTGATGAAGTGGGCGGTACACCAGAAGGTACTGCCATGTCCCGGTTGACTGGTGATGCCGACGCTGCCGCCCATTTGCTCGATGAGCTGCTTTGAAATTGCGAGCCCTAAACCGGTCCCACCGTATTTGCGTGAAGTGGAACTGTCAGCCTGGGTAAAGGGCTGGAATAATCGAGCTTGCACGTCAGGGGGGATGCCGATTCCGCTATCGGTAACTTCAAATCGGATGACAACCGCATCGGCCAGATCCTTTTCAAGGAAGGCTTGAACCGTGACGTCGCCCTGTTTGGTAAACTTGATCGCATTGCCGACGAAGTTCGTGAGAATCTGACGAAGCCGTCCAGGATCGCCGCGCAGACCGGTCGGTACGGCCGCGTGCACCAGGCCGGTGATCTCCAGCCCTTTGATTTCCGCCCGTTCCGCGAATTGGTTCAAGACATCTTCCACCGTGGTGCGAAGGTTGAAATCGATACATTCCAGCTCCTGTTTGCCCGCTTCGATCTTGCCGTATTCAAGAATGTCGTTGATCAAGCCCAGTAAGGCCTCGCCGCATTGTCGAATGGGTTCGATATAGGACCGTTGTTCTTCAGAGGGCTCCGTATCCATCAATAGGTCCGTCATGCCGATGACGCCGTTCATCGGCGTCCGCAACTCATGGCTCACGGTTGCCAGGAACGACGCTTTCACGCGAGCGGCAGCCTGGGCTTCCTGGAGCGCCTGACCCAATTGGCGATTGCTGTTCTGCAGCTGCGTCACTGACTGGCGCAGATCATCTTGGAGTGCCCTAATCTTGGTCATATCGACCGCATAACCGCGAACTAATCGATGTGAAGGGACTGGGCAGAGAATCCACGAAAAGCTTGCCTCAGCTACGGAGACCTCTTCTCCCCGTATCTCCTGTCCTGATTCGAGACAACGTTGAACAAGCTGAGAGAGCTCACGAGGAGCGACGGCGGGAAACCCATTACTGTCGTAGCCGAACTTCTGCAGCAACTGCGTCATTGCGGGATTCGCATAGACGAGATTCGCGTCGGAGTTCAACTCGATAATGGGGGACGGACTTTCTTCTGCGACGTGAGCCAGGCGGTCGTAGTCTTGCTGTAGTTCTCTCTCGCGAGTCAGGTCGCGTAGCGTCAACACTCCGCCGTAATCTTCTCCGGCATCCAGAGGAACATAGCTCCATTCAACCGGATGCGCTTCATATGCGCGGTCTATGAGCATCGTACGGGCTGTTTGTATGGGGCGACGATCGGGAAGGGATCCCTGAATGCGCGTGACAATATTGTGGATGGATGCCCCGGATTGCTGTGGCACTATTTCATGCAGAAGTTTCGATAAGCAGACATCTGCTGACTGCCCCAGCAGGCGGGCGGCTTCAACGTTGATAGACAGGATGCGCAGCCGGCTATCGAGCCGCACGACCCCGATTGGAAGCGTATCCAACAGAGCAGGGTGTA
>JAABQN010000242.1 GCA_011391455.1 Nitrospiraceae bacterium | reverse complement strand
GACGGACCCGGATGAATTGGGGCTGATTCGCAAGCTTTCTGCCTACCCCTCGGTTCTACAGGGCAGTGCAGCGGCCTATGAGCCTCACAGGATGACCTACTATCTTCAACAGTTAGCCGGGTTGCTCCACACATTTTATAATAAGCACCGGATTCTGCCTCCCGCTGCAGACCGCGATCTGCTGGTTGGTACGCCCGATGGGTTGGCTCCCAGCGAAGGGCTGCAGAAGGAGGTACTGACTCCAGAACGGACTGCGGCGAGACTGGCGCTGATGAGGGGGGTCCAGCAGGTCTTGAAAAATGGACTCGGGGTGCTTGGGATTTCCGCCCCGGCGCAGATGTAGCAACGAGAGGGATTGTGAACTTTTCAGTTCAGCAAGTGGATCGTGAGACGAGCGCACGATTGGGGAGACTCAGCACTGCCCATGGCGAGATTGATACGCCGGCTTTCATGCCGGTCGGCACCTTGGGGCCGGTAAAGGGGATCGATCCAGCCGATTTAGAGCAGCTCGGCTTTCGTCTCATGCTGAACAACGCGTACCACCTCTATCTGCGGCCTGGACATAAGATTATAGCTGAGATGGGAGGATTGCATCGGTTTACCGGGTGGCCGGGAGCCATCTTGACGGATAGTGGCGGGTTTCAGATTTTCAGTCTTGCGAAGTTGAGCAAGGTGACGGACGAAGGCGTGAGTTTTCAATCGCATATCGATGGATCGACACATTTCATCACGCCGGAGACTGCCATTGAGATTGAAGAAGCGTTGGGGGCCGATATCATGATGGCATTCGATCACTGTGTGGCCTTGCCGGCTGAGAGAGAAGTCGTGCGGGATGCGGTGCGGCGGACCACCCTCTGGGCGCAACGTTGTCAGGTCAGCCGTCGTCGTACGGATCAAGCCCTCTTTGGGATCGTGCAGGGCGGTTTGGATACAGATCTCCGTGTGACCTCGGCGCGCGATCTCGTCGGGCTTGGCTTCGAGGGTTACGCGGTCGGCGGGCTTTCGGTGGGAGAGTCGAAGGCAGAGATGTATGCCATGTTGGATGTGACCGTGCCGGAGCTGCCGGCTTCGAAGCCGCGGTATTTGATGGGCGTAGGAATGCCGGAAGATTTAATCGAGGGCGCCATGCGCGGGATCGACCTGTTCGATTGCGTCGTGCCTTCTCGCCATGGGCGGACCGGTTCGCTCTTTACGAGTTTCGGGCGGGTGGTGATCAAGCAGGCGCGGTATGTCCGGGATGAGCAGCCGATCGATCCGGCCTGCGGCTGCCCGGTCTGCGCGCGCTATTCACGGGCCTATCTGCACCATCTCTTTCAGATAAAAGAGATGTTGTCGTCGAGACTGAACACGATTCACAATCTCTGGTATTTTGCCGACTTGATGGGCCAAGTGCGGACAGCGATCGCACAGGGGCGGTTACGGTCGTTCCGGGACGAGTTTTACCGGTCCCGCGACCTGGCTGCAGCGGGCGTTTCAGTTGCGGACGTCGATCTGCATCGGCATGCCGCAGGGGACTAGTGGTAAGACGCAAAACGTAAAAGGTGAAACGTAGGCCTATCCGTCTAATCAGAGAGGAGTTCGCATGTTCTTTCAATCGGTCGTAATGGCTCAGTTGTTCGGTGGTGGAGGGACTGGCCCGGGCGCTAGCTCCACCACCAGCACGATCCTGTCACTCGCTCCGTTCGCACTCATCTTCGTCATTTTCTATTTTTTGGTTATTTTGCCGCAACAGAAACGCTCGAAACAGCAGAAGGCGTTGCTGGAGGCCCTGAAGAAGGGTGATAAGGTGGTCACGGCGTCCGGTATCTGGGGTACCATATCAAATCTTGGGAAGGACACGGTGACGTTACAGATTGCCGATACGACAAAGATTCGGATACAACGGGATCAGATTGCTCGGCTACGCGGCGGCGACGACGAGGACAAAGACAAGGATAAAGATAAGGATTCGTAGGCCGCACAGGATAAAGGGGTACCAGACGACATGAAAAAAGTGGGTGGGCGGTTACTATTATTGGCGTTGGTGGTGGTGTTGTCGGTGATCTTTTTCATCCCCTCCTATCAGCCGTTCTATCAAGGGTTGCCTGCGTGGGTGAAACAGGTGATGCCGAATAAAGGGATTACCCTGGGCTTGGATCTCCAAGGCGGGATTCATCTCGTCATGGAAGTGGACGAAGATCGTGCGGTCGAGATCGCCGTCGATCGATCGGTCGTGTCCCTTCAAGATGTGTTGTTGGATAAGAAAATTCCCGTGGAGTCCGTGGCGCGGACGGGACCGACCCAGATCACGATTCAGTTCCAGAACGGCGAACTCAAGGCGCAGATCCAGAAGATGATCGATGACTATCCGATCTTCAGCGAGACTGAGTCTGCCGGGTCGGCCAATAAGCTGGTGTGGGATCTGCGGGAGGCCGAGGGTAAGCGGATCAAAGACTCAGCCATCAACCAGGCATTGGAAACGATCCGGAACCGCATCGACCAGTTTGGCGTGGCAGAACCGATCGTGCTGCGGCAGGGGTTGAAGCAGATCGTCGTGCAGCTGCCCGGTGTCAAAGAGCCCAAGCGCGCCAGGGATCTGATTAAAGAGACGGCGTTGCTCGAATTTAAGATGCTCGATGAGGACAACCAGGCGAAGTTCGATCTGCCTGTCCGTATTCCGAAAGATAAAGAAGCGGATGTACTGAAACAGGTGGAGGGGAAATTGCCGGAAGGCGATCAGATCCTCTTCGAACGGGGAGTCGATAAAGACACAGGCCGCGAATACCGCATTCCATATCTTGTCAAAAAGCGGGTCATGTTGACTGGCGATGTGTTGAGCGATGCAAAGGTCTCGATCGGCCAATTCAACGATCCCTACGTCTCGATCACCTTCGATGGGAAAGGCGGTCGAGAATTTGAACGGATTACGGGCGACAACATCAAAAAGCGAATGGCTGTCGTGCTCGACAATACGATCTACTCGGCGCCGGTGATTCAAGACCGGATTACCGGGGGGCGCGCGCAAATCACCGGTAACTTTTCCATGCAAGAGGCCAATGATTTGGCTATTGTGCTCCGGGCCGGCGCCTTACCGGCTCCACTCAAGATCATTCAAGACCTCACGGTCGGGCCGTCGCTTGGGAAGGATTCGATCGAGAAAGGTGTGCAGGCTACGCTGTTTGCCGGCGCCATGGTCGTCATTTTCATGATCGTGTATTACCGGCTGTCTGGGGTGATTGCGGACTTTGCGCTGGCACTCAACCTCTTGTGTTTGATTGGTGCCCTTTCTGCGCTGAACGCCACCCTGACCTTGCCTGGAATCGCCGGAATCGTGCTCACGATCGGGATGGGCGTCGATTCGAACGTCCTGATCTTCGAGCGCATT
>JAABQN010000241.1 GCA_011391455.1 Nitrospiraceae bacterium | reverse complement strand
ACCAGGAGTGGGTGGTGGCGTTTGAGAGCGATAAGCCGGAAGACTTCCTGGATCTCGTGATGGCGCTCCGCGAAACCGAAGGCTCCCGCTATACGCTCCGCGACACGCCGATTTTCACCTGCATCCGCAAGAGCCTCAAGGAAACGCTCGACACGCTCGGCGGCTGATCTGGTTTGTCTGGTTGATCTGGTTGATCTGGTTTGTTTGGTTGAACGAAACTAACTAAATAAACACAAAACAAACCAAAGAAACCAAACAACTGCATTCTTCTGCTAATGACTGACAACAACGCACTCTACGCCGTTCGCTTTTCAGACGGGTCGGTGAGCCTGTACATCGACGAAGACTACGCGATTGAACGGGGGGTGGATCCGGCCACTCTCACACGCGTGGAAATCCCACGGGATCTGTTCGTCAGCGGAACCATTCAAGAAATTCGTGAATATGTCGCCGTCTATTTGGAATCGCGCCTCTCCGGCAATGCATAGATAGAATGTTGTCTGTTCGGTCTATCTGGTCTATTCGGTCTGTCTCGTCTGTTCGGTGATCTCGACAACGAAACTAACCAGACCATACAACCAGACCGACAAGATAGACCAGACAGACCAGAAAGACCCCATGGCTTCAATAGCTTCACCACCATCACTTCTGACCATTGAGACGATCCGATCAGTCATCGATGCCATGCCCATGCAAGGGCGAATCATGCTTCGACTGATCCTCCTCCAATACTTCGACGTGACGGACGAAGAGATCCTCTACATCGTGACAGACCGGCCGGATCCCCGCTGTGTCGCCGGGACCAAGCCCACGAATACCGGCATGAGCAAGGAATCGATTAAGGTCGTAACCGACCGGCGCGACCAATACCGCCGGCAGGTACGGCTCAAACGGGAGCGGACCTGGCTGCAATGCGAATGTCTGCAGCGTCTCACGCAGCTTCGCGTGGCCTTCGCCGACCGTGCCGGCGCCCTCTTAAGCAAGCGTTTCTCCGTCTCCGCCGACCAGCTTGAGTCCTTACGCGCATCGGCGAGAACTGTGCTGCCCAGGCCTGCAATCCGCCTGCTGGAAGAGCGTTGGAACACCGATGACATCACGGCTGAGGACTATCAGAGGCAACGGCTCAGTATCGAGTTCCAAACCCAACTCCGCATGGCGGAAAAATATCGCACAAGGCTCGACCTGGCGGAACGCGAGCGGCAGAATGCGATCTCCACGCCGCTACTAGATCATGAAATCGCACATGTTTGGGGTATCCCCGCCGGCAGTCTCGCCGCCCGCAAGGTCAAGTATCTCTCTCAATACCTACAAGCCCTTCAAGCCGCATTACAGGCAAGCGGCATAGCCACGGCGGCAGCGCCGCTGGACTTATGGAAGGACACCTTCTCGGTGCTCGCGGAGCAACCCATCATACGTTCACTCTCAGCCTACGACGGGTTGGAAAAGACAGAGTCCGCTCTCATCGACAAACTGACCGCCATGGTCTGGGGCAGCTTACCCGAAGAGATCGAAGTCAAGTTCTGGACCTCGCTCGTGTTCGGAGCCAGCTCCAATGCCATGCACTCAGAAATTACCAGGAGCCTGTTTGGACTGCAGCGGCTCATCACCATCTTCAACGACATGGACCGCTCTCCCGAAGCAGTGGATGAAGAGTTGCTCAAGCGAACTGTACCCATACCAAAGCTGGAAGAAGGCGCGCTTGAAGCCCCGGTCGAGCCTCCAGCAAAGGAATTGAGCGAGATGCAGACGCAGATCCTCAACAATATGAGGGGCGAAGACGCGAGCGGAAGACCTTCCGATAAATGGTAGCCCGCGGCAGGCAAAGAAGTGCTGAGTGCTGAGACTTGAGTTCTGGGTTATCCGGAACTAACTCAGCACTCAGCACTTCTTTACCTGTCCCAACCTCCCCCTCGTTTGAGTTATGCTAACGTAATTGCACTTTTCCCTGGCCACGTATAATATCATTACATCATGGCCAGACCGCCCAACACCCAGCCACGGTGTCAGCATCACCGAATCGCACTTTTCCTGATTCTTCTACTTCCCCTGCTCGCCTTCAGCCTGGTACCGCTCCCTGTTCATGCATTAGGTCTTCTGGAGATCACCGAGCTGCTTACCCATCCCGAGCAATACGACCACCAGGAAGTGGTGGTCACAGGCCAAGTCACCAACGTCCAACTCGCAACGAATCGGCAAGGTCAACCGGCCTACGGATTTCTCTTGAAGGATCCGGCCGGAACGCTGAAAGTCATCAGTCTCGGTCAGGTTGACGTTCGGGAAGGCGATCAGGTGATTGTGGAAGGAGTCTTCTCGCGTCTTCGCCAGGCAGGACGCACGATCATCTACAACGAAATCAAAGCCCTCTCCATCAAGCCGATGAATCGGCTCAATCCAGACCTGGTCGGGTGATCTGGTCTGTCTGGTCTATCTTGTCTGTCTGGTAGGCTGGTCCGGTTAGTTTCGTTGACGAGATAGACCAGATAGACAAGACAGACAAGATAGACAAGATAGACCAGATAGACCATCTTCTTACCGCGGATACTTCAGTGCCCAGACCAGCAACCTGTCCTGAACTCGATCCGGCAACCACTTGACCATCCACGCACGCAGCTTGGCGTCCGTGCCCACCAGATAGCGGGTGCGAGGGCGCGACGCCGTCAACGCATGATGCACCGCTCGAACCACTGCGTCCGGTGCGATCGCCCGTTGAGCCGCTTGGGCAATCGCTTCACGAATTCGAATCACCGCCTCGCTATAGAGGGCCTTCGCCTCTGAACTGGCCGACGCTTCAAGTCCCTCTGCCTCCTTCGCCGACTTCTCCCAAATCGGCGTCGCAATCGCCCCCGGTTCAATAATCGACACCTGAATCCCCCAGGGCTGCAGCTCTATTCTCAACGCATCGGTCAAGGCCTCCAAGGCATACTTCGATGCAGAATAGGGCCCCAACAACGGAATGGTCCCTCGTCCGGCAATCGATCCCATATTCACGATTCGACCGCGGCCACGGCGTAACAACGGGAGAAAGGCCTGCGTGACCGCGATTTGCCCGATCACGTTGACCTCAAGCTGATTCCTGAGATGCGACAACGGAATCACTTCGAGAGGACTGCCGACGACAATCCCGGCATTGTTGACGAGCCCTCCCAGGCCCTTCTCGCCCACAACCAGTTCCACCGCCTGAACCGATCGCGCGATCGATGACTCATCTGTGACGTCGATCGTAATGGGAATGAGCGACGGACCGCCCTTCGCGGCAAGCGCCTCCCCCGCACGAGGATCGCGCACGCCGGCAAATACTGTCATCCCGCGACCAGCACAATCGAGCGCGCAAGCGGCGCCGATGCCGGTCGAGGCGCCGGTCACAACAACGG
>JAABQN010000240.1 GCA_011391455.1 Nitrospiraceae bacterium | reverse complement strand
TAACCGTGGAAGGCGAAGATGATCGGCTTGTCCGTCGTGAACAGGGCATCGAAATCCTTGTCGGACAGTCCGTTCGGATGCTCACGAGGAGGTTGCAGCTTCATGAGATCCACGACGTTGACCACGCGTACCTTGACTGTCGGCAGATAGGTGCGCAGTAACGATACGGCCGCCAGCGTTTCCAGCGTGGGGACGTCGCCGCAACAGGCCATCACGACATCCGGTTCACTGTCCTTGTCGTTGCTCGCCCATTTCCAGATGCCGATGCCGGCCGCGCAATGCGTAATCGCCTCGTCCATGTTGAGCCACTGCGGCGCCGGTTGTTTCCCCGCAACAATGACGTTGACGTGGTTGCGGCTGCGCAGACAGTGGTCGGTGACGGACAAGAGCGTATTGGCATCGGGCGGCAGATAGACCCGGATCACCTCGGCCTTCTTATTCACCACATGATCGATGAATCCCGGGTCCTGGTGGCTGAACCCGTTGTGATCCTGCCGCCAGACGTGGGAGGACAAAAGATAATTCAGCGAGGCGATCGGTCTCCGCCAGGGGATGCGGCCACAGACCTTCAGCCACTTGGCATGTTGGTTGAACATCGAGTCGATGATGTGAATGAACGCCTCGTAGCAGGAGAAGAACCCGTGACGTCCGGTCAAGAGATACCCTTCCAACCAGCCCTGGCACTGGTGCTCGCTGAGCATCTCCATGACCCGGCCGTCCGGCGCAAGGTGGTCGTCGTAGGGATAGCGATCCGCCATCCAGGCGCGGTCGGTCACCTCCAACACATCCTGCCAGCGGTTTGAATTGTTCTCGTCCGGACTAAAAAGGCGGAAGTTCCGGCTCTCCATGTTCAACGTCATCGTGTCCCGCAGGAATGTTCCCATGACGCGGGTGGACTCGACATCAAGGGCACCTGGTTTCGTGACCTTGACGGCATAGTCGCGGAAATCCGGCAGACGCAGGTCCCTGAGAAACAGTCCGCCGTTCGCGTGGGGATTCGCACTCATGCGGCGCGCTCCCTTGGGCGCCAGTTCGGCCAGTGCAGGCTTGAATCCTCCTGTCTTGGTAAACAGCTCCTCGGGCTTGTAGCTTTTCATCCACTGTTCGAGAATTTTGATATGCGCCGGTTTGTCCATGTCGCCCATGGGGACCTGGTGAGAACGCCAGTAATCTTCGGTCCGCTTGCCGTCAATCTCCTTCGGACAGGTCCAGCCTTTGGGTGTCCGGAGCACAATCATGGGCCAGAGCGGCCGCTCCTTGGCACCACCCCGGCGCGCAGCCGCTTTGATACGTTGAATATCCCGGATCACGGCATCGAGCGTCGCGACCATGAGCTGGTGCATCTTCCGGGGATCGTGGCCTTCGACGAAATACGGGATGTAGCCGTACCCACGAAAGAGATGAACCAGCTCGCCGTGACTGATACGGGCCAGGACCGTGGGATTCGCAATCTTGTAACCGTTCAGATGGAGAATGGGCAGAACAACGCCGTCGGTGAGCGGATTAAGAAATTTATTGGAATGCCAACTCGTCGCAAGTGGGCCGGTTTCCGCTTCCCCGTCGCCGACTACGCAGGCTGCGATCAGGTCGGGATTGTCGAATACGGCCCCATACGCATGCGAGAGTGAATAGCCCAACTCGCCGCCTTCGTGGATGGAGCCAGGGGTTTCCGGCGCGACATGACTGGGAATACCACCCGGGAAAGAAAACTGTTTAAACAGCCGTTTCATGCCCCGTTCGTCCTGCGAAACAGTCGGATAGACTTCGCTATAGGTCCCTTCAAGGTAGGCGTTCGCCACAATCCCAGGTCCGCCATGGCCTGGTCCGGCGATATAGATCATGTTGAGATCCTGCTCCTTGATGACACGGTTCAGATGGGCATAGATGAAGTTCAATCCCGGTGTTGTCCCCCAGTGACCAAGTAACCGAGGCTTGATGTGCGCGCGCTTAAGCGGCTTCTTGAGCAAAGGATTGTCATAGAGATAAATCTGCCCAACGGACAGATAATTGGCCGCACGCCAATAGGCATCGATCAGCGCTAGGGTTTTCTTGGTAAGCACGGACTTCATGGTTGTCTCTCTGCTGCAGGGCGCTGAAAAAGCCCGCCAGCGGCGTTCTCGCATCGTTCAGACCCTCAACGTACCCAAGAGGGTACGCCTCGGATCTTCACTCGCTGCGGCCTTGCTGGACTGCCTTTTTGAGCACCCTGCGTGAAGGTTTTCCTGTTGTGCCAGCACCTTACGAGCTATGCCAACCTTTTCAGTACACAGTCGCGCGTGGCGCGAGCGATCTCGACCTCTTCATCGACGCCCGCCACATAGCAAGAGATCGGCGCCGAAGATTCGCTGATCCGGACCGCCTCGCCCGATGCAACCTGCACAGCCGCCTCATTGCGCACGGGGTCGAGACGAAGCCCGCACCAGTCCATGCCGTCACAGATCCGCGCACGGATGGCCGGTGCATGTTCGCCGATACCGCCGCCGAAGACGAGCGCATCGGCGCCTCCCAGCACAGCCAGATACGCGCCGATGTATTTCCGCACGCGATAACAAAACATGTCCAGCGCCAGGGCAACCCGCGAGTCCGGCTTGCCTTCGGCTGCCTCCAGCACATCGCGCATGTCGTGCGAGACACCCGAAACTCCCAGAAGGCCAGATCGCTCATTTAAGAGACGTTCGACCTCATCGACCGACAGACCTTCCTGCCGAATAAGATGTCCGACCACTGCCGGGTCCAGATCCCCCGATCTGGTCCCCATCATCAGACCTTCGAGCGGGGTGAACCCCATCGAGGTGTCCACCGAGCGTCCCCGATCGATCGCCGTCGCAGAGCAACCATTGCCGAGCTGTAGCGTGATGAGGCGGAGTTGGGCGAGTGGACGGTTGACAGCTGCGGCACAGATGTCGGCCAGCGACGCATGGGCGATGCCATGAAACCCATACCGACGAATGCCGTGCTTTTCTGCCAAATCCACATCAATTGCGTAGGACGAGGCCACGAGCGGGATCGAACGATGAAAGGCCGTATCGAACACGGCGACCATCGGGATGTGCGATCCCAGTACAGCACGCACGCCCTTGATCCCGGCGATAGATCCAGGATTGTGGAGTGGCGCGAATTCGGCCAACCGATCGATAGCGGCCATCACCGCATCGTCGATCACGACCGGCTCTCGAAATCGCTCGCCACCATGCACCACTCGGTGTCCGACCGCATCAATTGTGGGATCTCGTCCTTCAAGCTTGCTCGATTCCTCCAGCATCTGCATCATGCGCTGGACCGCCTCGGCATGGGTCGAAACAGTGGCCGTAGCCTGGACGACCATTTTCCCGGCGAGACGGAGCATCAGCTTCGCCGCAGGCCCGATGGCTTCCACGGACCCTTCA
>JAABQN010000026.1 GCA_011391455.1 Nitrospiraceae bacterium | reverse complement strand
GGGGAAGCTCGGAATCAGACGTGCAACGAATGAGCCAAAAGCGACCGAGCATATGGCCGAGATTATTGAGCTGGTCGGGACGCTGATCCAGAAGGACCTCGCCTATCAAGTAGCCGGCGATGTCTATTTCCAGGTCGAGAAATACCAGCCCTATGGCCGCCTCTCGAAACGCAAGCTGGAGGATCTGCAGGCAGGCGCGCGGGTGGAAGTGGATGAACGAAAGCGCCATCCGATGGATTTTGCGCTGTGGAAGAGCAGCAAGCCTGGCGAGCCGTCATGGGAGAGCCCTTGGGGCGCAGGACGTCCTGGCTGGCACATCGAATGTTCCGCCATGTCGATGCGCCATTTAGGCGAGACTTTCGACATCCATGGCGGGGGGATGGATCTCATTTTCCCCCATCACGAAAACGAAATCGCCCAGTCCTGCGGTGCCACCGGCAAAGAATTCGCGCGTTACTGGATCCACAACGGTTTCGTGCAGATCAACCAGGAGAAGATGTCCAAGTCCCTGGGGAACTTCTTCACGATCAGAGAGATTTTTGAGAAATCGGAGTGGCCCGATGATATTACCGGCGAGACGCTGCGATACTTTCTCCTCGCGACGCAGTATCGTGGGCCGCTCGATTTTTCAGATCATGCGGTGAAGGAAGCCAAGCAGGCTTTGGATGGGTTCTACAACCTGTTCACGCGGTTGAAAGAGCCTGAAGATCGAGCCACGGCTGACAAGGGGTTGATGGAGCCGATTGAACGATGCAGGATCGCGTTCCGTGAGGCGATGGACGACGACTTCAATACGCCCTTGGCGATTGCAGCACTACAAAAGCTCCGCAGTGACGTGAACAAGCTCCTGGAGCAGGGCCTCTCGACCAAAATGCGCGACCGATCCCGGGAGGCCTTCCGGTCGATTGGGGCGGTGTTCGGGTTGTTTCAATCAGACAATTGGCAGTTTAACCTAGCCATCACTCCGCAGTCTGGGAGTTTGTCAATTTCAGGTAGTGCGCTTAGCTTGTCGAATGAAGAGATAGAAGGAAAACTGGTAGAACGCAATGAAGCCAGAAAACAGAAGAACTTCAAGAGGGCCGACGAGATTCGTCAGTTCCTCGCGTCCCACGGCATCGTCATCGAGGACAAGCCCGATGGTACCAGCCGGTGGAAGCGATAGCCCGCCGGACCTGATTTATGGGCTGCATGCCGTGCGCGAAGCCTTGAGGGCCGGCACGCGGCCCTTGCAGCGGCTTCTTGTCCTCCGTACCGATCGGCAATTCCACGATCTTGTTCAACTGGCGAAGGCGCAAGGGGTCCCTGTTCACATCGAACCTCCGACGGCATTCGATCGCTTGGCGCCCGGTGGAACCCACCAGGGTGTGATCGCCCTCATTGCCGCAAAATCTTACGACACGACGGAGCAGATTCTCGATCGGGCGAAGGCCCGAGGCGAAAAGCCATTTCTCGTGTTGCTTGACGGGGTCGAAGATCCGCACAATTTGGGAGCGGTCTTACGGACGGCTGAAGCGGCTGGTGTCCACGGGGTCTTCATCCCGGAGCGCCGCGCAGTCGGCCTGACATCAGTGGTGGCAAAAGTATCGGCTGGAGCGATTGATCATATCGCAGTCGGGCGCGTGGGCAATTTGATTCGTCTGATTCAGGATCTCAAAGAAGCCGGTCTATGGGTCTACGGCGTGGACCCACAGGCGCCGAAGCTCCATACAGACATCGACATGACCGGGCCGATTGCGCTGGTATTAGGAGGGGAGGGTGAAGGCCTTCGCCCTGGTGTGTTGGGGGAGTGCGATGACCGCATCAGGATTCCGATGCAGGGGCACATACAGTCGCTGAATGTCTCAGCCGCAGCAGCCGTCACGTTGTTCGAAGCGGTTCGCCAGCGCCGCAAAAGCGTCGCACCTCAGGCGAAGCCTGGCCCGGATCATTCATGAATACCTGCTACGTCGTCCGATCCTCTCGTCCGGCGGGGCTTTTCTCGTTCGGCCTCCTCGACGGACTACAAGTACGCCTACGTCGGCCTTACATGCGAGAAGCCCCGGTGGGCTTCGGTCTCGAACGCCTCGCGACGGTATTCATGAATGATCCAGGCTAGCGAATCTTGATCGTCCCGTCTTGGATTGCGGTTTTGAGCAACTGAGCCGTGTTCGACACACGCATCTTTTTCATCATGTTGGCCCGATGCGCCTCGACGGTCTTGACGCTGATCTTGAGCCGTTGACCGATTTCCTTGTTTTTGAATCCGGACCAAATCAGTTCGAGAATCTCTTTTTCCCGACTGGTGAGCGATTCCGGACGCTTCTTGCGGGGTGGCGGGGTCAGATTGGCCAGGGAAGGTTTGGTTTTCGTCTTCGTAGTCCGTGCCATTATCATGTTCTCCTTTAACCAATAGAATAGTACGGTATAATTCACTTTCATGGAGTAAGGGCAAGAACAAGCCCTTGCTCGCGGGCAACAATTATAAGAACTCTCTCGCCATAAGTAAACTATCGGAGATCAGTTTCAGTGAAGCTACCTAATTTATTTCATGCCGCCTACGAAACGACTCGAGTGTTCCGAGCCGGAAGCTTTTCCTGAGCCGATTATGCATGAATGGTCTCTTTATCTTGTAGTCGGGATCCTCGGCGCGCTGATCGGCAGCTTTCTCAACGTCTGCATCTTCAGGCTGCCCCGAGGCGAATCAATCGTCTGGCCAGGCTCCCATTGCCCTTCTTGCGCTCACCCCATCGGGTTCTACGACAATATTCCTCTGCTGAGCTATCTGTGGCTTGCTGGGCGCTGCCGGGCCTGCCGAGCGCCGATTTCAATCAGGTATCCCCTCGTCGAAGCCGCCAACGCCCTCGGCTACCTCACCATCTTATGGTACTTCGGCCCAACCTGGACGGCAGCCCTCTATGCTCTGTTGTTTTCGGCGTTGGTCGTGGTGACAGGAACGGATCTCACCCATAAGATGATCCCCAATGTCATTACCCTGCCGGGAATGGTGGTCGGACTTCTGGGCGCAGTGACTGTGTTGCCGGTGGGTGTGATCAATTCTGTGATCGGTCTCACCCTGGGGGGCGGCCTCCTCTGGCTCCTGGCCTGGCTGAGTCCCTACCTTTTCGGTAAAGAGGGTATGGGAGGCGGCGACATCAAGTTGCTGGCGATGATCGGCGCATTTCTTGGCTGGAAGCCGGCGCTCCTCACCATTATGATCGGCTCGCTCACTGGTTCGATCATCGGCATCAGTTTGATCTCCCTGCGCATCATCAAGCGTGATGACTATATCCCCTTTGGCCCCTTCCTTGTGTTGGGGGCCCTCCTCTCCCTGTTCTTTGCCCAACCGCTCCTCGACTGGTATCAAGGTCTTCTTGACCCAGGCTACTGATATTCTCCCTGTATCTCTTCGGGCTGCTCTCTGTATCTAATAGTGTGACGTTTTTCCAGTTTTCTTCCTCACTTTGGCCAGTACAGGGCCTTCTCTTCCTCCATGTTTTCTCATGGCAACGCGAAACCATGTGAACCTGCTAGGTATTCCTCTCTCGCTCCTCACAAAGCATTCAGCCATCCGGGTGCGGAACAATGTGGGCACGGGTCTTGGAGACCCTGTTCATCCTCGTAAGAAAACCTCTCCGTGAGAGTAGGCATGCCAAAAGAATCACTGGGACGGGAACAAGGCTGGAGTCTGATAGAGCTCCTCATCGTACTGGCGATCATGGGGATCATGGCTGTATTGGCGGGACCGAGTTATCAGTCAATAGTCGCTAGGGGCCAGGCTCATAGTGCCACTATAGAGATTGCTTCGGAGCTCCGGCTCGCTAGACAGTTGGCGATGGCCAGGCGAGAGCGCCTTCGAGTCATATTCGATCGAGAGGGCCGTACGATCACGCTTCGACGCGCGGATGCCGAAGGCATCCTGCACGTCTATCGGTATGCGGACAAGGGGGTAGTCGTGGAGGAGCCAACTGCCGGCCCTGAACTTCTATTTCATCCCAGCGGTCGGTCTGTGACTCCGACAACCATTCGCGTGCGTGATAGTCAAGGCCGGGAAACCACATTCACTGTGAGTATCACCGGAAGAGTGTCTGTCTCATGACGCGGGGTCGATTATTCCATACAGAGGGCGGAGCCAGTTTTGCCGAAGTGCTGGTGGCTATGGCGCTGACGCTGATTGGACTGGCCGGTGTGATGGGGGCGTTTCAGGCGGCAGAACGAAGTCTTCGAACAGGCACTTTGGCGACGCGTGCCCTGGCGATGGCGGAATCGCGGATCGAAGCGAAGCGATCTGTGAGATGGGATCGTCTTTTGCTGGACGATCTGAATCACGATGGTGTTCCGGACCTTGTCATGCATGACGATGGAGCAGGCGGCGATGTGCTGGCGGGCGATGGGGTGTATTCCGGTAGTTGGGACCAGGATGGCGTCCAACTGGTTTGGATGGTGACGCCAAGCCGTGCCGGCTCACTGTCGGCCTCAGGGCATGCTCTGATTGAAGCTCGCGCAGCCTACGCTGTAGGTGAAGGCCAGCGTGAAGTACGAGTCGGCACCCTGCGGGCCAATCCCCTGTTCGTTGGGAGCCGGTGACGCGCAGTACTGGGAGTGACAGGATGTGGCCAGGACAGCATACAAGAGGCATGCACCATAGAGTACGGACGGAGACAGGGACCAGCCTGATTGAGCTGATGTTTGCCATGGCGGCTGGGTTGGTCGTCTTGGGCGCGACGCTTCAAGCCCTGTCCTATTTCCAGCAACAGTTTATGAAGCAACAACGTGAGGCCGCGCAACAGCAAGATCTTCGCCTTGGGTTAGAAGTTCTTGAGCAGGAATTGCGGCTCGCGGGGTCTGGGTCTCTCACCCAGACGGCTATGGACTCAGTGGCATTTTCAGCGAATCTGCAAGGCCTCACGACGACGGTCACGGCAACGGCGTCGATCGGTCAAACGGCTCTGGCGGTCGAAGATGGGCGAGGGTGGGATGATCGGAAGACCATTGTGGCCTGTTGGGCCGAGCGCTGCGAGACGCTGACACTGGCTCGTGACGGACAACGGCATCTATTGACAATAATGCAGCCGCTGACGGAGGCAATTCCATCCGGAGCCTCCGTCTCCCTCATGAATCGCGTCCGCTACTACAGCCGTCGCGATGACCAGGGTGTTCTGAGGTTGCTGCGACAGGTTGATGGAGGGGCTAGTGTCCTGGTCGGAGATATTAGAGAGGCTCGGTTTTCATACTGGGATGAAATGGGGCAGGCTGTGACAGAACCAGCGCTCGTCAAGCTGGTTGTCGTTGAGGTGAAGATGTCCGATCGAGGGATTCGCGCGGTTCGAGAAATCAGCCTCAGGGCGTAATGGCTGGGCCATCAATGATTATGGGAGTGAGAAGATGAAGATGAAAGAACGGCGCGCATCAAAATTCATGAATCGTTGCGACGAGGGGCACGTGCTTCTCGCGTCGCTCATGCTGATTTTTCTGCTTGGGGTCGCCGGCATGACCTCTCTGTATCTGGCAGGTCAGGATGGACCGGGAGTCAGCGCCATGAAAGAGGACAACGTCGCGCAGCAGCTGGCCGACGGTGCGGCGGATGTTGTCGTGAGTTGGTTCCACGATCCGACTGTCACTCCGACATCGGTGGCTGGATTGCTCGTGAAGCGCCAGGGAGATCTCACGAGTGGGCCATCGTTTTTCGATGTAGCGGGGCGTTCGCAGTTTATCGGGACCGCTGACCATCCCGACATTCTCCTTGATGCGACAAACCAGGCGGACAATCAGACGCTCAACGATTCGCCCAGCGGGTTTCCCAATACCCTGGGAGGACTTGGCCGTATTCTGAAGTTGAAAGTATATGGTCCTCTGCAGCCAGGCTTGCTGAGCACGGTTGAGGTCACGGCCACGACCGTCGATCACCGGCCGGTCACTCGAACGGTTCAGCTTCAGCTTGGGGCTCTGTCGATTCCCGCGGTTCGTTCAGCGGTGCAAGTTGGACAGGCTCTTGGCGCCATGCAGCCAGGCAGTGAGTCTCCCGTCATGGTCCATTGGGGCGATCAACGGGTATTGGGCGACCTTGCAGTGCAGCGAGTCGAAGATCTTGCCCTCAAGAGCACAGGGGCTCCAGTTACCGGTCAGTCATATCACGAGATGCCATATGCGCAGGATCGCTGGACGGAATATTGGATTGGAGGGACCGTCTCGGTCATCGTTCCTCCGCCAGGGCAAGGGGCGAATCCTCAACTTCCTGAAAATGTTCACCAGCAGCAATATCCGACGCCTGGGGTGAGGCTCGATCAGTGGGACTACGATTCGCTCAAGAAGATCGCGCTACGCTGGGGAACCTACTATCGACTCGATCGTGTGGGACAGCTCCATCCACAGGGGGGCCCGGACTCGGATCAGGGAATCACGCCGGCAGATGCGCTGGAATCTCAGGTCATCGGAGACCATCGTGGATTGGTCTTCATCGACACTGTCGATGGGCAAGCGCCGCGTGCCGATAATATGGGAACGCTGGTTTTGGATACGGACTATTTTGAGGGTCTGCTGGTTGTTCAGGGTCATGTGGTATGCAGACCTCGCGCAGCAGGGAAATCTGTTCCGGCCCTTAGCCCATCGCAGCCTGGGACAGAGTCGCTAGGGGCAAGGGTACCGGTACAATTATCCGGTATCCACGTCAACGGTCTGCTGTATGTGGCTGGTGCGATCAGGATGGAACGATCCGCTCGCCTGTACGGGGCGATGATGGCAGGACAGAGCGTGACGTCGATCGGACCAGGCAACGGCATTGAGGTCTGGTACAACGCCGATTTGGCGCAGGGGCTGTTTCGAGGGGTTCCGGTTGTGTATCGGGCGTCGGGAACCTGGCTGGCGAAGTATTAGCCGGATGCTGAAAAAGTAGCGGGGGTGGTCGTGACGATCCCCGTGCTCGCGCAACGCGCGGCCTCAGAAGGATGCGAGGGAGTAGGCAAACCGTTCTTCTTGCTCGCAGAGCCCCCACGATAAAGCGGTGGTCGCTTGATGCGCGCAGTGAAGAACAGTCAGCCTACTCCCTCTGGGAACGTTGGGGAATCAGAAGGCCCTCGCCTGGACAAATGGCACGTCTCGGCGTGCCAGTGGGTGGGCGGGTGAGAATGTCGCGCGCAGTTGGGATCATCCCGGCCACCCCTTAATGGGCGATAGCTCGCTGCGGCCTTGCCCGCGGAATGGCGCGTCTTGGCGCGCCAGGGTTGGGCGGGTGAGAAGTCTGGCCTTTTTGAGCATCCGGCTTTGGCGTGCCTGCGGACTTTTTCAGCATTCTGCTAGCGGGAAGCGAGAACGAAAGGCATGGTGCATGACGGTTGAGACAGATCTGGTGGCTGGAGGGACTGGAGGCAAGAAGAGCAGCCGTTGGTCGAAACTCTCTCGTTGCACGATTGAGCAAAACGTGCTGGATACGCTGGTCTATCGCGGAATCGTCAGCCAGGCCGACGTATCGGCGGCGGTCGACAATTCAAGAGATGGCAGCCTTGATCTCGAAACGGTACTCCTCGACCGCTATCGTGTTCCGAGGGACGCCTTAGGGTCCGCCCTGAGCGAGTATTATCAATGTTCCTACCTGCCCTATGACGAGCGAACAGTCATCGACGCGGACTTGTTGAAAACGCTCAACCTTGACTATCTCAGGAAGAACCTCTGGCTGCCGATCGCCCGTCGCGGCTCAATGATCGATGTGCTCACCAGCGATCCGCACGATCTCGACAAGGGCTGGGACGTGCGGCGCGCATTTCCTGGGATGACCATTCGCTATGCCGTAGGCCTGCGCCGGGACATCGAGCAATTTCTATATCTGGCCAAGGGGCAGGGAACCAGCGGATCCATCGGCTCCATTCTCGGTGAGTTGATCAATGAAATCCATCTTGAGCCTGCCATCGGTCCAGTATCCGGCGGGATCGATGAGAATGACTCAGCCATTGTGCGGCTGACGAATCAAGTGATTGCCGAAGCCGACCGCCTCGGCGCCTCGGACATTCACATCGAGCCATACGAGGATCGTAAAGACATGGCTGTGCGCCTGCGCATCGACGGTACCTGTTTCACCTACATGGGGGTTCCTGCATCCTATCGGCGCGCGGTCGTATCACGCATCAAGATTATGGCCAACCTTGACATTGCGGAACGGCGCAAACCTCAAGACGGCAAGATCCGGTACCGGTTAGCGAAGGATCGAGAGGTCGAACTGCGTGTTGCGACCCTGCCTACATCAGGACAGGACGAAGATGTCGTGCTGCGCCTCCTGACGGCCAAGCACCCGATGCCGCTCGACGCAATGGACTTTGCTCCAGCTACTTTGCAGGCCATGCAAGCCATCGCAGAGAAGCCCTACGGGATCATCTTGTGCGTCGGACCGACCGGGTCCGGCAAGACGACAACCTTGCACGCGATTCTCAAACACATCAATACAGACGAACGAAAGATTTGGACAGCCGAAGACCCAGTTGAAATAACCCAGGATGGCCTCCGACAAGTCCAGATCCATTCGAAGATCGGTCTCACCTTCGCGACGGCGATGCGGGCGTTTCTGCGCGCCGACCCGGACGTCATCATGATCGGAGAGATGCGGGACAAAGAAACGGCCGACATCGCCATTGAGGCCTCGTTGACCGGCCATTTGGTGCTCAGCACGCTCCATACGAACAGTGCGGTCGAGACGGTGATTCGTCTGTTGGATCTCGGCTGCGACTCGTTCAACTTTGCCGACGCCATGTTGGGAGTGCTCGCTCAGCGTCTCTGCAAACGGATCTGCATCCAGTGCAAGGAGGCCTATCATCCGAGTCGACAGGAGTACGACGAACTGGTACAGGGGTATGGAACCCAGGACTGGCCCGCCGTCGGCATCGAATACCGAGCCGATTGGATTCTGTACCGCGGACGAGGCTGCGAGGCTTGCAACCGAACCGGCTTCAAGGGGCGAGTGCCCTTGCATGAATTGCTGCTCCCTTCGGAAGGCATGAAACATCTCATCCAGACCCGGTCGCAAACCGCCCAGATGCTGACTCTCGCGATGAAAGAGGGGCTGGTCACATTGGTCCAAGACGGCATTCGAAAGGTGTTGCTGGGACTCACCACCTATCGCCAAGTGAGAGCTGTGGCGATGAAATAGCCGATCTTAGGAGCCTGTCCGGCATGCCCGTTCTACTGCGGCGAATAATGCACAGACATCTGCCTTGTTCTCGACCCAGAAAAATCCTCAACGTATTCCAGCGAATACGCCTCCGGTTTTTCAGAGTCTGCGGTCGCGCATCTGCCCGCGCCTTCTCCGCCTCGTGACGAACGTTAATGCCGAACAGGCTCCTTGCATCCGCATCAGGCAGCATCCTTCCGTCTCACCGTTCCAGCCCGCGCAGAAGTTCCTTCAATTGAGGATTTCCTCCTCCGACGAAAATTGTCTCCTGTAAGTCCGAAAAATGTTCATACGTAATAGAGCAATCCTTCACGCGGTGTTTAATATCAATGGCTTAGGACTGCCAGCTCTTGTGTTTTCAATGGTATGTCCCTTGCGTGAAGGTGACTGGTGCGATGGGTATATCAGGACAAAATTGGACGAACTATATGCTTGGACGGAAGAACCGCGAGTGCGGATTTACGTTGATCGAGATAATGATCGTCGTGGCAATTCTTGGGATTGGCTCAGCGATAGCGGTTCCAAACTACCTCGCATGGAATGCCCGCTATCAGCTGAGGCAGGCTGCGACAGAAATCCAAAACCAGCTATCGCTGGCACGCATTAGTGCCATGAGTCGAAACTCAGTCGTCAATGTAAGTATGGTATTGAGCGGCGGGAAGGTACAGGTTTCAGCCGGAGATGCGTCTGGCGCTTCTGTCATTCCCGCGACTCAGATGATGGGCACCGTGACTGGGCTGAATCCTGCTCCGACTACGGTGGCATTTTCACCACTTGGAATTAGATCCGGAGGAGGAGCAGGAAATCAACAAATCAGCATCTCGAACAACCAGGGGCTTTCCTATTCTGTGCGGGTTACTCCTCGGGGCAAGGTGAGCTGGTGTCCCGCCGCAGCTTGTCCCTAAATCGAGAATGATGAGGATGCCGTGATTCGACAGCAGAAGCGAGCGCTAGGGAAGAGCGAGAGCGGGTTCACCCTGCTTGAAGGCATGTTGGCGGCAGTCATCTTGGCAACCGGATTACTCGGCCTGGCGAGCATGCAGGGGTATTCGCTGGGCCGCAACGTCGATGCGAACGAAACAACTCGCGTGACGAATTTCGCGGCGGACATTGTGGAACGGGTTCAATTCAATCGGCGCAATGCCATTGCCTATAACGGTATCGATACGAATGTGGCCTGTACGATCGACGCGACTGCTCAACCGATGGCCCGTGGAGATTGTGATCAATGGAGAAACTTGCTCACCGGTGGCCTTGCGGCGGGCTTGGGAGGACTACGTGGCCAGGTTGCGGTAGCGGTGGTAGGTCCTATTGTTCCTCCACTCAACCAGAGTCGCGTCGTGGTGACGATGACTTGGACGGGAGCTTCAGGGGCAGGGAAGATTGCGAAACAAAGGCAAATGGCAATAACCACTGTGGTGGCTCCGGAATGATCATGGATAGACTAAGGAAGATGTGTGGAAAGAACAGAGGAGACTCGGCGTCTGCTTTAGGGACGGAGCAGGGGGTGACTCTGATTGAGTTGATGGTGGGAATAGTCGTGGCGTTGGTAGTGGTCGTCGCGGCTTTTACGATTTTAACCACGAGCCAAAAATCCACACAAGCGAACGATCAAACCGTGGAAACTCAACAGAACGTGCGAATTGCGATGGACCTGCTATCCCGCGACATCAAGCATGCCGGATTTGGAATGACGGGGCCAGTGGGGGCCTGTGCGACGGCGATCGTACCGCTGGACCACACTCCCGCCGGGGCTGATACAGGTCCTGATTCCGTTCGTCTTATAGTACCCATCGGAACATCGATTGCGCCGGCCTGGACGCTTGCGAGTGCGGTTGGAGGAACAGCCGTGAGCATTCCCAATATCACCTTGACGGCTGGGGCTGTGGCCAACATGGTTACCGAGGCCGGAGGAAGCCTGACCGGGGCCATCGTGTCCATTGCCGGTGTGGCAACAGCCACGGTGACATCCGTCGGAGGAAACACGATCAATTTTGCTCCCATACCTCCGCCCGTGGCCTTTCCTGCCAATATGCCTGTGTACCTGCTGCAATGTGTAACCTATTCCATTGGAACAACGACAGCGGCGTGTGGTGGAAACTCGCCCTGTCTGCTCCGCAACGGTGTATCGGTGGCTGACGGGATTGAGGATATTCAGTTCGCCTATGCCTGTGATGGCTGTAATGTTGGAGTGAACGGAGGCGTAGCGGATCGGATCATCGATAACCAGGGGGGAGCAGCCGGTTTCGATCAGGCTGACTTTGTGACCAACAATGCGTGGAACGCGGCTCCTTTGACGCCGGACAAGATACGATTGGTCCAGGTGACTGTCGTGGCCCGTCAAACGAATGCTGATCAAGGATTGGGCGAAGGAAGGGGCGCCATGACCCTGTCGCCGGCCGCCTTACAGGTGAGCGATCACAACCATAGCGCAGGCCTCTTTGCCGCCGGAGATTATGCAGGGTTGAATCCTTCCTATTCGAATTACCGGCGGCGCGTGGTGACCAGGACGGTAGAAACCAGGAATCAACGACTCTAAGGAGTAGGGATATGACAGTCATGGTGATGCCGTCCAGCAAGGATGGTGGAGCAAAAAGCGAGCAGGGCATTGCCATGCTGACGGTCATGCTCGTCATGTTGATGCTGACCGTGCTCGGGATATCTGCCGTGACAGTCACCGGGCTTGAGAATCGCATGGCTGGGTTCATGACTTCGATGGAGTCGGCAACAGCCGCAGCCGAATCCTGCACTGGGGCAGGTGTGAATTTAATCCAGCAGACCATCGATCCCTATGTGGGGGCGGGGACCTTGCCGACCGCATTTCTGAGCAACGCCACCCCAGCCGGACCTGTTCCTCAGACAAATGCCACAGTGTTGAACCAGGAGATCATGGGATCGTCCGATAACAACAGCGACTTCGCGGATGGGGCTGGTGCGGTCCCCAATATGGTTCAGACGGTCGGCGCCTACACCGTGAGCGGGGATATCGATCGACTGTATGTCAAAGGCAATCCGGGATCAGGCATGCAGCAGTTCGCCGGTTATGAAGGGACGGGGAGTTCGGCGGTTGGATCTTCCAACATTTATTATCGAATCGATTGCGTGGCCCGAAACGCGGCGACTGGAACCTCGGCGCGAGCCACGGCGGTGTATGCCTGCACGCTTACCGGTGAGAGTTGTCAGAAATAACCGAGTCTGTGGAGGCGCAACATGGAATTCTATCAGGCTCCCACCAGTCCCATATTCGGGCATCGTATGTTGCGATCGCATCTTCTCGCGGGGGCTCTTCTGGCTTTTCTCGGTGTGACGGCTTCAGGAGAGATTGTCAACCACGTATGGGCACAGTCCGAAGAGAAGATGCAGCTAGGTCCACCCTTAGAGGGCCAAATCACCTATGCGGGGCTGAGCTATATCGAAGTTGAAAAAAAATCCTACAGTCTTCATCCCAAAGTCAGTATTACAGCTGAGAACGGCCAGCCTCTTGAAATGAATCAACTACAGCCTGGGCTGGGAGTCCAATTCTGGCTGAAAGAGGGGGCGATGTATCGGATCATCGCAATATTGCCCAGGTAGAACAGCGGAGCGACCGTGCCTGTCGAACCCAACTGGTTCAGAAGCAGGTTGGTGAGTGAACGATAGGAATGCGGGAGGAATCGATGATGAGAATGCACCAGAGCGACTTAAGAAACAGGATCCTTTCTTGCGCAGCCGTTGCAGTGGGGCTGATCCTCTTCCTCAGCCCCGTGGAAGCGGGAGCGCAGGCGATGGCGGACTATACAGCCACTCCGCCGTTCATCGCCGATACGGTGCCGCCGAACGTCCTGATGCTGATGGATAACTCCCTCAGCATGGACACGTCAGCCTATCATGAGCTTGGCGAGGCCTATGTCCCAACAAAAGACTACAACGGCTATTTCGCCACCACGAAATGCTATAGCTACGCGTCCAATAAATTCACTCCCGGAGCCGATAAAGCCGCAAGCGGAAATCCTTGCAGCGCGGGAGCCCCTTGGCTTGGGAGCTTTTTGAATTACGTCTCGATGACGAGGCTCGAGATCACCAAGTGGGTCATGATGGGTGGGAAATGCACACCTCGAGCGGTGAACGGAACCTGTTATCCTGGTGGGACGCTTGTGATGGAGACGTCCGAAAACGTTGGGAATATCGTGATGGACGGTACGGGGATCACGCCCTATGGCAATCGGTGCTTCACGAGAGCTGGCGATGATCTGTCGGTCTATACAGGGGCAGTCTGTAGCGGCGCGGATACTGACTTTAAGCTCAAGGCTGAGATTGCCGCGGAACCGAACGGCGTCGTTCAGGCAGTGGGCAATAAAGCCCGGTTTGGCCTGATGGAGTTCAAGAGTTCAGGAGACGGCGGAAAAATTCTGGCAGAAGTCGGTGGCAACCTGGTCAGCATGGTCAACGCCATTGAAAATACGAGCGCGGCCACCTTCACTCCATTAGCCGAATCGCTCTATGAAGCGACGCGGTATTTTGCGCAGGTTCCACCGGCCTTTGCCGCCACGGACTATACCGATAACGTGACGGCCAAGGATCCCTACTACTTCAAGTATCCGGACTGGAGCAATAATTCGCCAGGCGAGTACGTGAACTGCTGCAAGAGTTTCATCATGGTCTTTACAGACGGGGAACCGACGGCGGACCTTGCCGTGCCGGCCTCGTTACAAGATTTCGCGCATGCGCATCACGCGGCGCATTGCACCAGCACGACGTCGACCACCTGCGTCGGTCACAAGACCGATTATTTTTTCAGCGGCAATCACTTTCTAGATGATGTGGCCTATTACGCGCATACGACGGACCTGCGCCAAGCGACGTTGCCGACCCTGGGCATAGCGGGAAAAGATTTACCGGGGATGCAGAATATTACCGTCTACACCTTTTATGCTTTCGGGAAGGCCATCGGACGAGAGATTCTTCAGACGACGGCCAAAACTGGAGGATTTGAAGATCGAAACGGGAATAATCAACCGGACTTAGTCGAGGAATACGACAAGGTGAACAATTATACCGGGGCGGCGGGCGCCGACGGCCTTCCGGATACCTACTTCGAATCGGCCGATGCCGATGACCTGCGGGACAAACTCGTCTCAGCTATCACCAGCATCCTTCAGCGGAGCGCATCGGGAACAGCCGTCTCGGTGCTCGCCACCTCCTCGACCGGTGACGGATCACTCTATCAGTCTTTTTTTTACCCTCTCATCTACGAAGGGACCAGGGAGATCAAGTGGACCGGCTACACCCAAGGGCTCTTCCTGGACAC
>JAABQN010000239.1 GCA_011391455.1 Nitrospiraceae bacterium | reverse complement strand
ACATAGCCGAGGGCCCAGCACTGCCTGCCAGCATCACAACTGTACGGTGTGATGCACGAGGGCCGTCTGGTCTCTATTGTTTATTTGGTTTGTCTAGTTTGTTTGGTTGAGCCAGATAGACCAGATGAACAAGAAAAACCCTCGCCTGTTCCGTTAGTCTTGCGCGGCAATCCCTACTCGCGCAACGAGGCGACGCTGACGCTGGCCCCGCCAAGCTCTGCCGAACGGTAGCAGGCATCGGACACCTCGACGGCCCGACAACCATCGCGCCCGGTAATAGGCGGTGGGCTGTTCGTTTCAATGGCATGGACAAAGGCGCGGAGCGTGGCAAGGATCGTCTGCTGCGGCTGGACGGCCCATTCCACAGGAGCGCTATCACCAATGACCCCGTTCACCCGCTGATGAAACCAATCAGCGGTGATCTGCCCCTGAGTTCCCACCCACTCCGTTCGTGCAACCCTTCCCGTTTCGACTCGTGCAACGTCGAAGAGACATCGCAGGCCGCTTGTAGTCTCTGCCTGCACGATCGCCATTGAGTCTGGTGCTACGCTCGGAAGCTGGTCCAACTCGCAGCGAACGGCGACCACCTCCTCGCCGGTGAGAAAGGGCACCAGATCCAAGAGGTGAATCCCAAACTCCAAGAGTGCCCCGCGCTGACCCGGCATCGATGACCTGAGATGGGCGCTGGCTTTTGATTCAATCCGACTCGTGAAGGTGGCGTACCGAAGCCGGCCGATCTCCGGCAAATGTTCTTTCAAAAGTAGAATCGTCGAATCGAAACGCAAGGTCTGTGCGGTCATCAGCAACAGACCTGCCTCCTCTGCCGCCGCCACCATCATTCGCGCTTCTCGTCCTGTCGGTGCTAATGGCTTTTCAATGAGAATTGGCTTCCGCTCCTTTACCGCTTCTAGACAGATCTCTAGGCAAAGCGCTGGAGGGGTCACCACGACGATCGCCTCTACCCTCGGATCGGCAATCAAGGCTCGATAGTCCCCATAGACAGGGACGTCCGTCGTCGAGAGCGAAGGCAGTCTCTCCCCTATCCGTTTCCGGCAGAGAGCGGCAAGGCTTACCCCCTGCAGATCATGCAGAAGATGCTGAATATACCGGCTGCCATGCCTACCGGCGCCGATGAGACCTATTCGAAGCGGCATAGTCGCCATACATCCATGATGATGATGGAACTGTAATCATCATCGAACCCTGGGTCAACTAAAACTCGATCATAGCCGACATGATTCATGACGGTACGTCGTGAAATCGTGCCAATAGGCCAGGCGAGGGGCAATGGGGACGTAAGGCGTAACGGGTAAGGCGTGAGGGGGGCGAGCAGGATTCGCTTTACGCCTCACGTTTCACGTCTCACGATGTAACCCTAACCTCTCGCCAAGAAGCTCGCAGATTGACAGCCCAACAGTCTGATCCCTATAGTACGCGCGCGATATGTCAGCCCTGTCTGATGAGAGTGCCCACAGCAAAGCCTGAAGGAGAAGAGATTGCCGCAATGACAACGACCACTGCTCCCTTTACCTTGGATCAAATCGGCACAGGCACCGCTCGCTTTCCGAGCGGGATCGCCATTCCTACACCGACTGATGCTGCCGCCGATCCCTATATCCAGACACGCATCTCGAAACATGTGCATGTAGACTGTATTCAGTTTTGGCCTCAGGAAAAAGGGCTCTACCCAGGGCTCGTCCTCTTACATGAAGCCTGGGGGCTCACCGCGCAAATTAAGGATCTTGGAGCCAGACTGGCCTGCGAAGGCTACGGCGTCATCATTCCGAACTTATACGCTCGGCTGGGTGGCATGGTCACGGCCAACGCAGAGGTTGCAGATGCGCTCATGGGCAAGCTGAACGAATCGCTCGTACTACAAGACATCAATTCTTGCTGTGAGTTCTTCAATACGCGCGACTACATAAAACGAAATATCCATGGCGTGATCGGTTACGGCATGGGTGGGTCCTATGCGCTCCGGTTCGCCTGCCAACGGAAACGGCTTCGAGCCGCCGCCGTCTATTACGGCCGAGTCATGCAGCCTGAAACCCCAATCAAAGATTTATTCTGTCCAACGCTCTATCACCAGGCCGGTCAGGACCAATGGGTGCCAAGCCAGGATGTAGAACGGTTGCGCGCTGCCGCGGCCGAGCATCACAAACGCGTCGAGATCAGGACTTACCCCAATGCTCCCCATGCCTTTTGTAATGAACAGCGAGTGGAAAACTACCGTGCCGATACAACAGCAGAGGCCTGGGAGGCAACTGCTGCGTTTCTGAAGACCTGCTTCCTCGGTACCTAACTCACTTTCCAAAAGCATTGTGTCAAAACCCCCCACTTGAGGGTCTGGGCGGAAGCACGGTAGAGTAGCTTGATGCGCCATCACATCCTCGTGGCTCGACCAACCCCCTCACGAATCGGCATTGCCCTTGCCATTGCGATCGTCTCGCTACTCATGGCCTGGCACAATGCCACGGCAGATGAATCTCTTCCGAGCTCCACACCCGATTTCCCGTCAATCATTCGTGCCCATTCCAATCAACTGGCCAATATAGACTCCGATAAGAAAGCCATCAGCCTATTTGTGTCGGCAATCGGTCCCGCGCTCCAGCTGGGCGATGCGGCTCGGACATTAGGCGCCAACTCCTTGCAGCCCAAGCTCGCCAACGATCTCCTGGTATCGGAATTGACCGCAACAGTTCATCGTTTCATGGGTAGTCTGGCAGCCTGGCGCCTTGCCTCGACCATCAGGCATGCGGTAAGAGACCAACAACTTGCAACGGAAACCGATCGACTATACGGATCTCCGCAAAGCAGAGCATGGCTCCATCAGCAGAGAAAAGCTTCCTGGCATGACTCACTGAATCAACTCTCTGAGGAGGTTACCTCCTCAGAATGGGGCAAAGGGATTCAGGGAGAGTCTGCTGTATCGATCCCACTGATAACAGTCCTAGAGAAAGCCGCTCGCCTGGAATTGGACGCCATGCAGACGGGCTTCCAAGAATGGGATCGAATCCGGAGCTGGAAGGATCGAGTGCGTGGGCTACGAGGGCAGGCCCGGCTCTGCGGGACCTGGCAGTGGATCATTCATAACCATCAGCAGCACCATCAGGAGCAGAAGCTGACACTGCTCTTCCCTCCGGCAGGGGAAACGAAGGCTACCCTGCTGGGACTCGCGGAGACAATCGTCCTGGGTGAGAACGTCTACTTACGATGGGAAGTCGGTGGCCGGATTCAAGAAGATAGCCTGCAATTCAGCAAAGAAGGGCAGCGCCTCGAAGGAACCTTTGTGAATTCCGAAGGCGGTTGGGGATCGATCAGCGGAAAGAGAACGGCCGGTTGCGCGCCATAGCCCGCGAGACTGGCGCGACGAGCAAAGAAGTTCTGAGTTCTGGGTTCTGAGTTGTGAGTTAGGGGCGGATA
>JAABQN010000238.1 GCA_011391455.1 Nitrospiraceae bacterium | reverse complement strand
GTGCGGGAGATTCTGCGCGACGTCGAGGGCATCGAATTCGTCTACTTCGACGAGCGGGACGTGGTCCGCCACAAGTTGGTACAGGACATTATCAAAGCCTACGATCAGCATCAGAACCCCGCTCAGTCTTCCGGCTCTTCATCCGGCACAACTGGGCGTCGACCGTCATCTGTGCCGCAAAATAAGCAGCCGAAGCCTGCCACTTCTGCTTCACCGCTCACGGGCCCTTGGGGCCAGTCACATTGATTCAGGGTAGCTATTCAGGTAGATAGGCTGAAGGCATTCAGGGGTCAAGCATGCGTGATCACGCACAACTTCGAGCATCTGAATGGCTTAATTTGTGCCTTACGAGATGATGATAACCTTCAGCCTGAACGCCTGACTGAGTAGTTACAATGCTGATCCATATGCAAAGTCGGGTTCGACGTATCACGTTTGACCAGATGCGTCTGGAACGATCGGCCCGGGCGATTCTTGCCGATGTCGGGGAAACGTCGGCGGAGCTGGGCATCCTGTTCGTGGGCGATCAACGGATGCGAGGCCTCAATCGCCGGTATCGGGGCAAGGATCGCACGACTGACGTGTTGGCCTTTGCCATGCGAGACGTTCACGCGGGCGAGAGGCAAGGGGCAAGAGGCAAGGGGCCACGAATGAAACGGAAGATACTCCTGTCCCCAGCCGCTCATCTTATGCCGGATATGCCGGATATGCTGGGTGATGTGGTGATCTCGATCCCTACAGCCAGGCGACAGGCGAAAGAAGCCAGACGGTCTCTGGACGAGGAGCTCGCCTGCTTGCTGGTCCACGGCATTCTGCATCTCTGCGGCTATGACCATGAGCGGGGCGAGAAAGAAGCGCGGCGGATGCAGCGTCGTGAACGGATGATACTGCGGTCGATTGTGCGGTTGCCGCAATGAACAGGCTGAGGTCGAGGTCAAGGTTGAGTGAAGATCCTATATTCTCATCTTAGTCTCAACCTTAGCTTGAGCCTTAACCTTCTCCGGCCTGCGGATTTTTCAGTATCCTGCTAATGAATTGAACGTATCACGAGTAGAATTATGGGATGGTTGCAGCGACTGAGCGACGGGCTCACCAAAACGCGTGATGTCGTTCGCGGATCCATGGATCGGCTGCTTGGCCGCGCGGCGGATCCTGCCCTGTTGGAAGAATTCGAAGCGGCCCTCATTGCCTCCGATCTCGGCACCAGCGTCGTAGACCGTGTGTTGGAGCGTCTCAAGAAACAGCTTCAAGGAACCGATGCCTCACAACCTGGTCAGGTTCATAGAGTATTGCGGGACACCCTGCTCGATGTGCTGACGCCCGTGCAAGGGCTATCGTTGGAGGCGTTGCTTGCGAAAGGCCCCAAGCCCTTCGTCATCCTGGCGGTGGGCGTAAACGGTGTGGGCAAGACCACCACGATTGCCAAGATCGCACAACGGCTGGTACAGGCGGGAAAGGCGCCGTTGCTGGTAGCAGCTGATACCTTTCGCGCGGCGGCGATCGATCAGCTGCAAATCTGGGCCGACCGAGTCGGCGTCGATGTGATTCGTCACCGCCATGGAGCCGACCCGGCCGCTGTTGCGTTCGATGGGATTGCCGCAGCGAAAGCGCGGCAGGTGGACGTGGTTTTGATCGATACGGCCGGCCGGCTGCATACGAAATCGAATCTCATGGACGAACTCCGCAAGATCACGCGCGTCATCGGGCAGGAATACCCTGGCGCACCGCACGAAGTGCTCCTTGTGTTGGACGCCACGGTTGGACAAAACGCTCTGTCACAAGCCCGTCAATTCCATCAAGCTGTCGGTGTTACCGGTTTGGTCCTGACGAAGCTCGACGGCACCGCTCGCGGAGGGATCGTCGTCGCGATTGCCGAGGAACTCAAGTTGCCCGTGAGGCTCATCGGAGTCGGGGAGTCAGTTGAGGATCTGCAGGATTTTCAGAGCGACGCGTTCGTGGACGCGCTTATCGGGGCATCGGCGCCGCCCTCCGCATAACAGGATGCTGAAACGTCTTCCAGCGTCACAATCGCAACTCGACGCGACCCGAAGTTCGAAATTCTGGGCTCGAAGTTCCTAAAACCTCGAACTGTGAACCTCGAACTCTCGCTCGTCCTGCATGTCTTGCGTGGCAATCCTGCGTCGCCCCCAGTGAGATCCCGTCATTTTCTTCTCCGTCGGCATCGCCTATGTTAGGCTGAACCATGGTCAAGCTTCTGGTTATCGACGACGATCGCATGAACTGCGATCTGATCAAGTCCGTCTTCAACCGCAATGGGTATCAGGTGCTGTCGGCGACGAGTGGGTTTGAAGGCCTGACCCTCTTCCGCCAGCACGCCCCGCGCGTTACCATTCTTGATCTTCGCATGCCTGAAATGGACGGGCTGACCGTCCTCAAAGAAATCCGCGCATATGATCCCCATGCGGCGGTAATCATCCTGGGTGGCGGCGCGAACGAGGAACAGGAAAATCAAGCGCGCGGGCTATGCGTGACCGACTTTGTCCGAAAGGGTCTGTCGCTCGATGTGCTGGTCGCATCCGTCAATCGGGTGGTGCAGCTTCCGGCTAAACCTCCTTCCTCTCTGCGGGCATTGGGCAACGTAGCCGTGGCCGATATGGGGGAAACGATTCTTGTCGTCGACGATGAGCCGTTGATCCGCGACTTGCTCGTTCAGTTTCTCAGTCTCCGAGGCTATCGGGCGCTTGGCGTGAAAGACGGCCCCGATGCCCTCGCGATGGTGGAGCAAGTGCCTCCTGATCTGATCCTTCTCGATCTATTTTTGCCAGGTATGGACGGCGCCGAAGTGCTCCGGCAACTCCGCCAACGCGACTATGCCGGTGGAGTGATCCTCATCACCGGGAGTCACGATGAAGATACTCTCGATGAGGCCTGGGCCCTGGGGCCGCAAGAAGTCATCGGGAAACCGATCGACTTGGAGCAATTGCTGACATCCATCCAGCTTGTGCTCGTCTGTCGCGAATGCTAAAACTCTTCCGATGCCAATCGGAAGTAGAATTGTTACTTTTTCCTATCTGTTTCTCGCCGCACTCCTGAGCCAGGGCGCGATCGATATTGCCCGTGCCGCCGACCCGGCCCTGCCGCGAGTCGTCATCCGGCACCATGAGTTATTCATACAGATCGTCCCCGATCAGCATGTCCTCATCGCGAAGGACCGGCTGACCCTTGACGTGCCGCAGCAGAAGGTTCCGATTCGTTTTTCTCTCGCTCCCACACTCCAGCTCGATCGCCTGACACTCGTACAGACATCGGCCGAAGCGAAGGTTTCGCTTCAGGATGTGCCGTTCAAAATCGAGCATGGTTCTTTGCCGGAGTCGGCGCAACAGATACTTATC
>JAABQN010000237.1 GCA_011391455.1 Nitrospiraceae bacterium | reverse complement strand
CACGATGATTGGCCTGCTGACTTGCGCGACACAGCCACGTCGATATGGCAGGAGCGGAAGATCGTTGTCGACCGTAACAGGCTGCTCGCACAACTGCTCCTCGAACTCGAACAGTGCCTCGATGAATTGGCCCTTCACGGAATGACTCAGCTCGCGTCGGCCTATCACCAGCGTTGCTCGACCATCGGCCATCCAGTACGAGCGACGTTGGGCAATGGAGACATTGTCGTGGGACTTGCCGAGGGAATCGGCCAGGATGGATCCTTGCGCGTGCAGCCACAGGCGACTCAACCTGGCTCAGGAACGCCGGAGGTCATCAGCTTGCGCGTAGCCGACATCATCCACGTGAGGACATAAGCAGAGCGTTTTTGGGTTTGTTTGGTCTATTTGGTTTGTTTGGTTGAACTAGACTAACCAGACAAACGAAACAAACCAGATAAACCAAATAAACCAGATGAACCAGATTGCCTGCTGGCCAAACCACCCAAACAATACGTACAATAGGTCCCATGATCATCGTCGTCGATATCGGCAACACCAACATTGTCTGGGGCGTCTATGATGACCGCATCCTGGCGGCCCATTGGCGTATCGCCACGGACGTAAAAAAAACCTCCGACGAGTACGGAATTCTTTTTACCAGTCTCCTCACCGCGGCAGGAATTTCCACGCAACGTCTCACCGGCGCCATCATCTCCAGTGTTGTACCGGCACTGACCGGGACCGTCGAAGACATGCTCGAACAATACTTTCATCAGCAGCCAGTGATCGTCTCCTCGGATACGGACACGGGGCTGCAATTTCGATATTCCAACCCAAAAGAAATCGGCAGCGATCGACTGGTGAATGCCGCAGCCGCATATCATAAATATCGCCGCAATCTCATCGTCGTCGACTTCGGCACCGCCACAACCTTTTGCGTCATCACGGCAGAGGGCCACTACACCGGAGGGGTCATCGCTCCAGGCCTCGGAATTTCGGCCGAAGCCCTATTCACACGAGCAGCCAAACTGGCCAAGGTGGAATTGATCCGGCCTAAGACCGTGATCGGCACCGACACGGCCAGCAGCATTCAAGCCGGCCTGTTATTCGGATATGCAGGACTGGTCGATACGGTTGTCCGGCGAATGGAACAGGAATTCGGACGCTCATGCTATGTCATCGGCACGGGAGGGCTCAGTTCCATCCTGGCAGCAGAAACCACCTCCATTCAAAAAATTGAACCGCTCCTGACGTTAGAAGGCCTTGAGCTTCTCTACCGACGAACGAAGGGTCTTCCCCCTCCCGCCATGCAGATCTAGCATCAGAAAACTGTTATGGGGTTTGTTTGGTTTGTCTTGTTTATTTGGTTGAACCAAACTAACCAGATAAATAAGACAAACCAGTTCAACCAGCAGCCTGCTAAAACCTACCCTTTCCTATACAAGTAATTAATTTTTTTGGCCCGGTTGACTTTATAGGCCCTGTGGCTATCTTCTGACGGACAGAGGAGTCTTGGATGCCTGAAGAACACAAGAACACGAATACAATCGGGAACTTGGACACTCCACCTTCCAACGATTGCATCCCCACAGAGGACACAGGTTTGATCGAAGAGCTTCAACTCGCGCTTACGGCTAAGGCTGAAGAAGCAAGGAGCTTGAACGACAAATATCTCCGGCTTGCCGCCGAGTTCGATAACTATAAGCGATTGATCCAGCGCGACCAACGCGACCAGATCCGATTCGGCAATGAACCATTACTCAAAGAACTTTTACCGGTTGTTGATAATCTCGAACGGGCCATCAAGGCCTCGCGCGAGGGGGGGCACAACGAGGCTCTCATGCAGGGTGTTGATCTCACCCTCAAGCAATTGACGGGCGCCCTGACGCGGTTTCATGTCACACCCGTCCAAACGATCGGTCAGCCGTTCGATCCCGCCACGCATCAGGCGGTCGTATCCCTCGCGTCGGAAAAAGTTCCAGCGCAACATGTGCTGGACGAGCTTCAGCGAGGATATCTCTTGCATGACCGTATTTTGCGGGCGGCCATGGTGAGCGTGTCCACCGGTCAGACAGAGGGTGGCGCAACAGGAACAGACAGCACGATTCGTTCATCGTAATTTTTATCAAAGCCAGACCTAGTGAGGGAGGAGTAGACACATGGGCAAAGTGATCGGCATCGACCTTGGAACCACGAACTCCTGCGTTTCCATCATGAGTGGTGGCGAACCAATCGTGATCGCCAACGCAGAAGGAGCCCGCACCACACCGTCCGTCGTCGCCATCACAGAGAAGGGTGAGCGCCTCGTCGGGCAGATTGCCAAGCGCCAGGCGATTACAAATCCTGAAAATACGATTTTCTCCGTCAAGCGCCTGATGGGCCGCAAATTTCGCAGTCAGCAAGTTACCGACGCTGCCAAACGGCTGCCCTATAAGATCTCCGAGGGGGACAACGGCGACGCCCACGTCGAATTGCGCGGTAAGCGCTACAGCCCGCCTGAAATCTCTGCCATGATTCTACAAAAGATGCGGCAGACTGCGGAGGACTATCTCGGCGAAAAAGTCACCGAAGCGGTCGTCACCGTCCCGGCCTACTTCGACGACAGCCAGCGCCAGGCCACCAAGGATGCGGGCCAGATCGCCGGACTGAACGTGCTTCGGATCATCAACGAGCCGACCGCTGCCGCCCTCGCCTACGGTTTGGACAAGAAAAAAGACGAGCGGGTTGCCGTCTACGATTTGGGCGGCGGTACGTTCGACGTCTCCATCCTTGAAATCGGTGACGGCGTGTTCGAGGTCAAGTCGACCAACGGCGACACCTACCTCGGCGGTGACGACTTCGACCAGCGCGTCATGGACTGGCTGGTCGACGAGTTCAAAAAGGACCAAGGCATCGATCTTCGAAAAGACCGGATGGCTCTCCAACGCCTGAAAGAGGCGGCGGAGCGCGCCAAGATCGAACTCTCATCGTCTCAGGAAACCGAAATCAATCTGCCCTTCGTCACTGCGGACGCCAACGGACCGAAACACCTGGTCGTGAAACTGACCCGCGCGAAACTTGAACAGCTGGTCGATGACCTGATTCAACGATCGATCGAGCCCTGTAAGAAAGCCCTGTCCGATGCAGGCGTCTCCGCTCGCGATATCCATGAAATCGTCCTCGTCGGCGGCATGACCCGCATGCCGAAAGTCATTCAGGCCGTGAAAGAGTTCTTCGGAAAAGAACCGCATCGGGGTGTGAACCCTGACGAAGTGGTGGCGATTGGCGCCGGCATTCAAGGCGGCGTACTCAAAGGCGAAGTGAAGGACGTCCTGCTTCTCGACGTGACGCCACTGTCGCTGGGCATTGAAACCCTCGGCGGTGTCTTCACGAAGTTGATCGAGCGCAATACGACTGTCCCGACGAAAAAGAGCCAGGTCTTCTCGACGGCTGCCGACAATCAAACGGCGGTCACCATTCGAGTGTTCCAAGGCGAA
>JAABQN010000236.1 GCA_011391455.1 Nitrospiraceae bacterium | reverse complement strand
CCGATGACACTGGCAACGAGAAAAAAGAAATGCGCCACCACACTCCCCTTACCCCTTACCCCTAACCCCTTACGCTTCACCTCTACCCCCTTACCCCTAACCCCTTACGTCTGCTAGGCCCCTTCAATCAATTCAATATTCGTCCGCGGGATCATGGCCCTGCTACCGTCGCCAAAGCGGACTTCCAACACGCGTACCTCACTCTCGGTCGGAATCTTCTGGAGATCGGACGGCAGACTCGCCACTTCGCCGATCTTGCCGAACAACGGGTCTCGAATGATACGCACCTGGTCGCCAATCCTGATACCTTCCCGCTGTCGCATGGCGGCTCCGACGTGAGGACCGGCTGCGCCGGCATTTTTGGGAATGATAATCTCCGGACGGATGACACCGGCACGAATTTGCGTGGCCCCTGATATCGAAGCCGGTTGTCCTGCATGAGCGGAGAGTAGCGTAAAGGTTTTCCCCGCCATGGGGATGGATCCGAACCCTTCGGTGAGAATCAGGGTAAAGCCGACCTGTTCCGTGCCCGTGATGGCCACGCCAAGATCGTAGCCCAGCAGTGCGCGCAAATCCTTATCGTGAATGCCGCCGATCACCAAACCCGCAACCCCTACTTCCTTCGCGCGAGCCAGTGCGTCCGTAGAGACGACAGAGCCGCCCACGACGACTTTGCCTTTCATGTCTGCAGTCAGGTGGCGGGGCGTGAGCGCTTCGTCCGGCGACGTCACCGCGATCACAATCTCGCCCCTGGTTTCACCACCGATGCCGAAGATGCCCTGCACCAGACTACAATCCGTTTCGACCACGACGCCCTGCTGCGGAATCACTTCGACAATGCGCCCGTCGACATAGCCCAGCAACTCCAGTACGCGTGGCGGTTCACGCAACAGCACCTGTCCCGTGACCGTAGAGAAGGACTCCACGACGCCGGTCACAGGTGAGCGGACTTCCGTCTTGAGCCACTTGATGAGCGGCTTGTTCTCGGCCAGGATCTCATCCTTCTTCACCGGATCGCCGGCCTTCTTGATCAAATATTCGTGGATCTCATCCGGCGCCACGCCCAGTTGATTGGCGAGATTCAAGGGATAGACCTTCCCGGGCAATTCCGCACGAGCCACCGCTTGATTCGCGCGCACATTTTCTCCGACTGTGACCAGCACGCTGCCTGGCAGCGACAACATCCGCCGACGGCGAACCATTATCTGCTCTGTGACGGTTAAGCCTGGGGTATAACTGTGAGCCATAAGTAAAGTTCTGAGTTATGAGTTCTGAGTTTGGTGCTGACGAATCAATTGCTGCTCATAACAAGTCCCCTAAAACTCAGAACTTAGAACTCAGAACTGGGTGTCAGGTTGTCGGGTACAGCCCGACTGCGTTGAACCATTTCGTGAGCGCTGCGACTCTGGCTGCGTGATCGGTCGGCAGCTGCAACGGGCGTCCGCGCCCATCGAGCAAGAGTCCCACTACCCCGCCTTGCACCTCTCGCGTAACCGAGACTCCCGCCCCTACGCCAAGATTCACCTGTTTCACCGGTTGAATTGCGATCGAGGCTTTCTGATCGCCGGCTAAGGGAACCAGTCGCAAGTCACCGAATGCGAGTGCCCCTTTGTCGATTCGCCCATCGGCAAAAGTGATGACATAGTCCGCGCAGCGATCCCCGTCCTTCCCCTGCCCGATCGGCGCAACACAGGTTCCCAGGTACACCATGCAATCGCGGACGAAGACATCGGTTGCTGCCTTCTCGTCGATCGTCGAGAGCACACCGAGGTGCGGCATCATGAAGATACTGTCCACCGAGAGCCTTGTCACTCCGAGCGGTTCATAGGCATCCACCATCATCAGCATCGATTGCACACGGCGCGGCGCATGGGACAGAATCCCACCGCTCCCGACAATCAAATCCAACTTGAGCATGTCGATGAGTGTCTTGCCGGACTGTTGCTGCTCGAACACATCCGAGATTGTGCGTTCTTGTTGTATGCCCTTGAGAGCCGTCGCGAGGGATTTATGATGGATCAAGGCGAGCCGGAGCGCCTCGCGGGCAATTGCATGTTCGATCTGCAACTCGTCCAGCGTTTGCGGAATCGTCGTTGGCCGGATCATCTTGTTCTTGATCCGGTTGCGGAGCGTCTGCTCCTCGATCGTGAATGGCACCCACCGCATGATATTGGCGAGCCCTGCTTCCGCCAGTACATTGGAAATACTGTACGACATCCCGAGATTCGCGCTGACGGTTCGATTGAAGAGTCCCTCGAAGACCGAGAACACGTCCGTGGTCGCGCCGCCGATATCCACCCCGATCAAGTTCAGATGTTCCCGCTTGGCGATTGTTTCCATGATGACGCCGACTGCCGCAGGCGTCGGCATGATCGGCGCACCGGCCATCTCGATCAGTTTCTTATAGCCAGGGGCTTGCTGCATGACATGTTCGAGAAACAGGTCATGGATTTTGTTCCGCGCCGGCGCGAGATTCTCCCGTTCCAAGACCGGACGAATGTTATCGGTCAGCACCAACGCGGCTTTCTCGCCCAGGATCTTCTTCACTTGCGGCTGCGCGTCTTTGTTGCCCGCGTAAATCAGCGGGAGCTTGTAGGTCGCCCCGAATCGAGGACGGGGCTCCGCTGCCGAAATGTACTCGGCCATTTCAACCACATGGGTAACCGCACCCCCGTCCGTCCCGCCGGACATCAGGATCATGTCCGGTCGCATCGTTCTGATACGCTCGATCTTTTCATGCGGCAACCGGCCGTCGTTCGACGCCAGCACGTCAATGACAATCGCGCCGGCCCCCAGCGCGGCCCGTTGCGCGCTTTCTCCCGTCATGTTTTGCACGACCCCGGTCACCATCATTTGCAACCCGCCACCCGCGCTGCTGGTGGAGATGTAGATGTCCACGCCGGTCTTCGCATCGCGACAAGGCGTGATAATCTTGTCGCCGTCGAGGATTTTCCGGCCGGAAAGTTCTTCAATTTCCGCGATCGCATTCAGCACCCCGCGCGTCACATCTTCGAACGGCGCTTCCACCGTCGTCGGCGCTTCACCGCGATAGGTTTGCCGGTACTCGTCGCCGACCTTCTCGATGAGAATGGCTTTGGTCGTGGTGCTGCCACAGTCGGTGGCGACAATGACGTTGAGAGGATGGGTGCTCTTGCCCGATTCTTGAGCAGTCATCAGCAACCCGCCTGGAGAGGACTGCGTCGTTCGTAAAGCGTGAAGCGTGAAGAGTCTAGACTCCGGAGCACGACTCGCTCCACAAAAGACGTTGCACGTTTCACGTTTAACGTTTCACGGCGATACATCATTGAGCGGAGGCTCCTTGAGGAGCCTGGGGGGGAACTTTGGGGGCAGATTTCGTTTCAATGATGGTGATGAGACGGGCAATCGTATCGCGACGTTCAAGCAACCGGGCCACTCGCTCGACTTCTTTAGCTTGAAAGGCCCATTCAACGATTGGAGTCAGAAAATACAGCGCCTGGCTGCCGAGGAAATTCATGGGGCCAAGAGATTCCAGAAAAACC
>JAABQN010000235.1 GCA_011391455.1 Nitrospiraceae bacterium | reverse complement strand
TCGTGGGAGCCAAGACGATCGAGAGCAACGGCCGGCGCATCGCTTACGATTGTGCAGGGGTGACTCGTGCGGTGTTTCTCAGACACGGGATCGATCTGTACGGCAGCAGCGAGAACGATCCTGAATCAAATGGCGTCCGCCTCATCTATGCGCACATACAGCAACAGGGCACGTTTCACCAGGGACCGGCCGCTCACCCGGGCGATCTCATCTTCTTCAACGATACATGGGACTCCAACGGTGACGGCAAGGTAAACGACCCGCTGACGCATGTGGGGATTGTCGAACGGCAGGATCCCGATGGCACCGTGGTCTTCATCAGTCGCGTAGCCGGCGCCGTCGAACGCTACCACATGAATCTCGGCTTACCCCGCGTCCACAGAACTGCCAACGGGCGCGTGCTGAACGACTACATCAGGCGGAAAGAGGTCGGAGACCCAGCCGATGCTGGCCATCTCACAGGAGAACTCTTCGCCATATTCGGAACCAGGGTTGGACTCTAATGCGGCAGCGACGGCCTCAACACCAGCGTCATCTTCGCCATCGGCTGCTAGGCCTGCGCCGGAAACTCATGGCGCTGCATCTGGTGCTCATTGCAGCAGAACAGCAAACCTACGAGCACATTCATGGGCGCATCGGCTCAACAGAGCAGTTGCTTGAACTGATGCTGAAGGACCCTTGGTTCATCTGGCTGCATCCCGTGTCGGACATTCTGGTTCGGACTGACTTCCTGCTGAACGACGAGGCCTTCGATATCACCGAAGAGAACGTCACCCACCTATTCAACGAAGCCCGGCTCCTGCTACGCCCGTCGATCGCGGGCGACGGATTCGAACGCGCCTACTACGAAGCTCTCAATCGAGCTCCCGACGTGCTGCTCGCCCACTTCCACGTCACGCGTACCTTGCTGGCAGAAGCGGCATAACCCCATCCAGCGCAAGCCACTCAATCCTTGCCTGGACGGAATTTACGCGGTCTGTCTGGTTCATCTGGTTTGTCTTGGTTATCTTGGTTGATTTGGTTCATCTGATTAGTCCGATTCAACCAAATAAACAAGACAAACCAAACAAACCAAATAACGGTCTTCTTACGCCGACGTACTTTCTCTACAGTCTGCTACAGTACAAGGATGAATGTGCCGATATTCACGCAGTGACAGGGATCGGCCTCCTGACTAAATTTTATTTATAGCGGCCACCATTTTTAAAATAACCTGCTACAGTAATTTTATGGCGTCCGTATCACAGAAGAACTCGATCAAGAAGTCCTCCCCTCTCCGCGAGAAGATCCTCGACGTGAGGGGCAGCCTCTTGAGTCTTCACAAGGCCCTCATCCTGGCAGAGCAAGTCACCTATGAGCGCATCAATGGCCGTATTGAATCAACCAGCGAACTCCTGCAATTGGTGTTGAACGACCCTTGGTTTACCTGGCTTCATCCAATATCTCAGCTGATCGTTCGTATCGATGAACTCTTGGATGACAAGTACGAGCTATCGCTTATTGAGGTGGAGCACTTTCTGATAGAAGCCCGATCTCTCATCCGTCCTTCAGAGGAAGGCGACGGTTTCGAACGGAGTTACTACGAAGCCCTTCAGCGGGAACCAGACGTCATCTTCGCCCACGTAGAAGTGAAGAAGCTTCTCACCAAAGTCGCCGCATAATTCTCACACCCGCAGTTTTCGTTTCATCGCCACATCGTAAACAAATCAAGTTTTTGTTGCCCGTACCGATACTTACAAGTAGACTCATGTACGGAGATTATGTCGATGCAACTACGCTGCCGCCTGCGAGTCCCCGTTGGCTATCCTGCAAGTATCCAAAGTGATACCGGCGCCGGAGAAGGGGTCTTACTCGACCTTTCCCCCGCTGGCTGCAGAATGCGCAGCGACATCGTGATGAATGCAGGAGCCTATCTCACACTGCAAATCGCTGTTGCACAGGAACCAACCCCCCTGGCCGTTGAAGTCTCAGTGGTTCGCTGGTGCAAAGACGGAAACTTCGGAGTGGAGTTCCTGCGATACAGTCAGGGAGACCGTGAACGAGTCACAAATCTTCTAGCAGCCCTACCACCGACCCCAATACCTGCCCATCCTGCTCACGCCATATCGACGCTCAGCGCTGTTGGATCGTGAAACGTAAAAAGTGAAACGTGAGAATGGCGCGATCCGAAGTTTGAAGTTCGGAATTCATGACGCCAAAATAGTTCCCTTGCAATCTCCCTCACATTTCTAAAAGCACGAAGGCGACCGGCCCGTAAGGACCGATCGCCTCGTTTCGAGCATATGATGCCCGCATAACGTTATCGGTTAGTTCTTCTCGTGTTTGTCACCATCTTCGTGCTTGTCCTTATCCCCATGCTTCTCCCGATCTTTGTGCTTCCCGCGATCACTGTGCTTGTCGCCGTCCTCGTGCTTGTCACGGTGCTTCCCACGGCGCTTATGCTCACCATCCTTCCGATGCTCCCCACTCTTGCCTCGTTCCCGATGTTCCCGTCTCATCTCGCCACGCTTCTCTTTATCTCCCTCGCCCTTCGGAGCTTCCATCGATGGAGCAGGAGCGGTTGCCGGAGCCGTGACCTGAGGAGCCGGTGATGCCTCTGGAGCTGTGGGAGCCGGGACTGATTCCGGCACTTGCGCCAAGGCACTTGTAAAGGCATATAACACTGCAACGGCCGTCAATGAAGCCACTGTTTTGGTCATGCTGATCCTCCCTGGAGTTAGATTTGGATATTGAGATACATCGTCCTCACCATCGCAAGGCTGATGCCACAGCGAGGAGAAAAAACATCAGTTTTCCCATGAAAATTAAGGGTGATACCTGGTTACTGACCGATCTACGACAAAGCTGAGGCACTATGGCTGGTTTTCCCTCCATTCTGCCTCAGCCCCGTCGCAGAGATTCCCCCTGTAGATTCGAAGTCGACAAAACTTCGCACCCTGCGTTGGCCCCAATAGACAAAATGAGCCTGCACGCAGACCTGCTATGCTTTGTAGGGAGGCCGAACTCAATTTTAACCAGGAGGCACCAATGAAAGGACGACACTGGATTACGTTCGCCAGTCTAGCACTCACCCTCGTGGCAGTACAGCAGCCCGCCTTGGCACAGAGCGGCGATGCAGGGGGAGGAGAGGTGCGGGAAGACCGCCGCGACCTGCGGCAAGACCGTCGAGACGTTCGAGAAGATCGCCGCGACATCCGCGAGGACCGCAGAGAGCTTCGGGATGATCGACGAGATCTCCGGCAGGATGTTCAATCAGGAGCGAGCCCGGAACAGATTGCGCAAGATCGGCGAGACATTCGCCAAGACCGGCAGGAACTCCGGAAAGACCATCGGGATCTCCGGCACGATCGCCAAGACCGGCGTGGAGACCGTCGTGACCTACGGCACGACATGGCTGGCCGCAAAGGCCACAGCCGTTAAGCATTCTGATAGGCAAGAAAAGCCGGCAACAACTTCGGTTGTTGCCGGCTTTGTTTACGGAAAAATTGCAGCATTCAGGGGTTCAGGCTGAAGGCTGAAGGCT
>JAABQN010000234.1 GCA_011391455.1 Nitrospiraceae bacterium | reverse complement strand
GCCAGATCGTAGAGCTGCAGCAAATTCGCCGGGGCCCCTTGGGTAGCTGGTTGGCCATCAGCGGCGGCGGCGGCCGCCACCGGCATAGCCGGGCTGAGGAGTGTGAGCAAGAACAGGAAGAGGGCTCGGTAGTGCATCATCGTGTTGTCCGTGGTGCCATGGGTGTTCGCTCAATCCTCGATGAAGGAGCGTTTGAAGCTATCCGTCAGGGGCTTTACCAAATACTGCACCAGAGTCCGCTCTCCCGTATTGATGAGTATCTCTGCAGGCATGCCCGGCACCAGTTCGAGGTTCGCCGCACTCAACGCTTCCAGCCCCTCGGGTGAGACAGCCACACGTACCAGGTAGTACGGAGCGTTGCCTCCGCTGGACGCCTTGGAATTCCTGGAGTCTGCGCTGGCCGGGTCCATCCGATCCGCCGAGAGACTGATCAGCGTACCCATGATCATGGGCACATCGCGGGTCTTGAACGCGCTGAACCGTACCTCCACAAGCTGCCCCACCTTCACTCGATCGATGTCAGTGGGCGAGACTTGGGCTTCGATGATCAGCTTCTGATCTTTGGGCACGATGTCGAGCAGTCGGCCTCCCGGGGAAATGACCGCCCCGATAGTATGCACGGCCAGCCCCAGCACCATCCCGGCGACCGGGGCCTTGATGACGGTGCGATTTTCCGTACTTTCAAGCAACTGCACCTTCTCTCGGAGCCCGAATGATTCAGCCTGGATATCGCTCAGTTCCTTGGCCACTTCCCGTTGTATATCTTTCTGCAACTGCAGAATCTTCAGTTCAATCTCGGCGATTTGCAACTCGCTCGCCGCAATGTCGGATACTAACTCCTCACGTTGCCCCTCGCTCTGGGCCAAGGCACGCTCCAGTTCATCGACCTTTTGCTTTTCGGTGTACCCTTCCTGCAGCAGGCTCTTGAAGTCGGCCATGGCGCCGCTGTAGGAGTCCACGAGGCGATTTTTGCTGTGCTTCTGCGCCTGGAGCCCCTCCACTTTGGCCCGCAGTCGATCGATCTGTCGGCGATACACGGCAGTCTCGCCGTCGGTCGCCGCCTGACGCACCCGGAACGTTTGATCCTGCAACCGGATTGCTTCCTGCACCCGCGAATCCCCGCGGTGCGCAAGCAATTCCCGGGGATAGTTCACGGATCGGAGTCCGTCGCGCTGCGCAGCCAGGCGAGCTTCCTGTGCGATCCGACTATAGAGCTGCCCCCGAAAGATTTCGAGCTGGGAACGGGATTGGGTATCGTCCAGGGTTGCGAGCACCTGGTCTTGCTGCACGGAGTCCCCGTCATGCACATTAATCGTGCGAACGATCCCGCCCTCAAGATGCTGGACGGTTTTGCGATAGTGCTCGACGGTGATGACACCGGGAGCCAAGGCGGCGCTCATGAGAGGGGCCATCGAGGCCCAGGTTCCGAATCCGCCGAAGACCACCAGCACGAGCGCCAGCCCCTGCAGGCGGATCGCGCGATCGTCGCTCAACAACGGACGTGGGCCTTCCAGCAACAGTTTAGCCACTGCACACCATGTCCCTTCTCCTCCTCACAATGTCATGCCACTTCTTGTGATTCCGGCATGCCGGATCCTCTCGAACCCAACCCGTTAGGCCTTGCCAGGCTTGGTGGTTGCGGCAGTTTGGCCATCGCCGCCAGGACCTCCTCACGCGGCCCATAGCGGGCGACTTTGCCGCCGATGATCATCGCAATCTTCTGCACCACCTGGAGCACATTCGTGCGATGGGTGACCACCACGACGGTACAGCCGTCCCGTTGGAGTTGTTGGATCGTCGCCATGAGGGCGGTATCACCAGCCATGTCGAGGTTCGCATTGGGTTCATCGAGGACCACGACTCGCGGGCGCCCATAGATCGCCCTCGCAATTCCAATGCGTTGCTGTTGTCCGGCCGAGAGAGCGACGCCCCCGCCGATCAGCGGCGTATCGTAGGCCTGCGGCAAGGTCAGCACCATCTCATGGATCCCCGCCCACTGCGCGGCCTCCGTCACTCGTTTAGCATCGACCTCCCCAAAGCGGGAGATATTCTCCGCCACAGTGCCGTCGAGCAATTCGACGTCTTGGGGAAGGTACCCGATGGACTCACCGAGCTGGATCCGATCCCAGTTGAGGATGTCCGCTCCATCGAGGCACGCCCGTCCGTGCGCCGGAGGGTAGAGGCCGAGCATCGCCCGTGCCAACGTCGATTTGCCCGCTGCGCTTGGCCCAATGAGCGCCACCGTGGTCCCTGGCTCGATGGTGAGCGTGATCTCGTTTAGAATCGGCTCCGTCCGGCCTGGAACCGCAATCACGAGCCCCTCCAATGTGACCCGCCCCCGGAGCGCCGGCAGCGCCATCCGGGACTCTCGTTCCGGAATGGTGCGGAGGAGGATATCGAGCCGCCGATAGGCCTCCCGCGCCCCGAGAAACCCGCGCCACCCTCCAATCATTTGATCGAGCGGGGCCAGCGCCCGCCCCAAGAGAATAGATCCGGAGATGACCAGCCCTGCCGAGATCTCATTATGGATAGCCAGATAGGCCCCGAGGCCCAACACGAGCGATTGAACCGTGAGGCGGAACGTCCGCGACAACGCATTGATCAAACCCGCTTTGGCACTGGCCCGACTTTGTAGCGTCAACACCTTCGTTTGTCGAACCTGCCAGCGCGCACGCAGGCGGGGTAACATGCCCATGGCCTCGACCACCTCGGCATTGCGCAGATTACGCTGCACGAACTGGGTGGCCTCGATCGACTCCCGGTTTGCCTCCGCCATATCGGCGCGTGTCGCCACTTCGTTCCAGATCGCGAGCGCCCCCAACAGCAGCATCGAGAGAACGGCCACAGCCCCGAAATACAGATGAAAGAGAAACATGAGCCCGACATAGATCGGGATCCACGGCGCATCAAAAAATGCCAGTAACCCCTGCCCACTCAGAAATTGCCGGATCTGCACCATGTCGTTCATCGGCTGGGCCGTCGCGGCCGCCCCGCTGCTGGTGAGGGACTGGGTAAAGACGGCATCGAATACCCGGTCGCCCAGCTGTTCGTCGAGCCGCGCGCTCGTGGCCACCAACATCCGGGACCGGACCCATTCCAGACCCCCGAGCACGAAAAACAGAAAGACGGTAATGAGGGAGAGCATCATCAGGGTCGATTCGCTCCCGCTCATCAACACGCGATCATAGATGGCCAGCATGTAGAGCGTCGGCACGAGCATCAGCACATTCACGAAGAAGCTAAAGAACGCGGTGGTCAGAAAGGAGCCGCGACAGGCACCCAGGGCTTGGCGCAGATCGGACGGTCCGTTCGTGAAATCGGTTGTTGGAGTGGACATGCCGGATATGGAAGCTAGAGATCCATTCATATGTTCCCCTCTGAGAACGGGTAGCCTACCCCCCTTATTCCAATCCTTTTTCCTTCGGTTTCTGTGCGCCTTGTAAACCGATGAGCACCTGCCGAATCTGCTGGTGCAGACGCGCGAGCGCAAGGACGTCCATCCCGACACGGGTAACCAGGTGACCGTCCAATCG
>JAABQN010000233.1 GCA_011391455.1 Nitrospiraceae bacterium | reverse complement strand
AAGAAGCGGGCGCAAAGGGTCTCAAGGGTGATGAACGCAAGACGTTTATGAGCACCTGCCTTTCCAGCTAACCAGGTATCCTATTCCTCCGACGCGGTCCCCCAAGGACCGCGTCGTCTCTTCCCTGCTCCAACTATTTCACGAAAACGGCTCGGTTCGCCTAGCAACCTGGAGTTCTCGGGTTTGAGCCCGGGACAGGCACCACCGCGGACGGCGGAGCCAGTCCCGGACTAGAAGAGGTGGGGAGAATCCTGATTCTCTACTTTCTTGCGTAGCTTGATCAGCTCCTGCTCAAGCGCGAAGATTCGATCACTGACGGGATCCGGCAGGTTGCTGTGGTCCATGGTGGCGTCAGGCAGCCGTTCTCCTTGAGTTTTAATGACACGGGCCGGCACGCCGATGACGGTGGAATTGGCAATGACGTTCTTGAGCACAACTGAATTGGCGCCGATCTTCACATTGTCGCCGACCGTAATCCCGCCAAGAATCTTTGCGCCGGCGCCAACGACCACGTGATTGCCGAGCGTGGGGTGGCGTTTCCCTCGTTCTTTCCCTGTCCCCCCAAGCGTCACGCCCTGGAAGAGGGTCACGTAATCTCCGATCTCTGCCGTCTCGCCGATCACGACCCCCATCCCATGATCAATAAAGAACCCCGTGCCGATCTTGGCCGAGGGATGGATTTCAATGCCCGTGAACCAGCGAGCCATCTGAGAAATAGCCCGAGGAACGAATGGCACGTTGTAGGACTTCAACCAGTGGGAAATTCTGTAGGCCAGCAACGCATGAAAACCGGCATAGGTCAGCACGACTTCCAGCCAGCTGGTCGCCGCCGGGTCTCGGTCGAAAACGGCGCGTAGATCTGTTTTGATTGCATTAAGCATGGCTGACAGGAAACCAAGCTGACAAGCGACCAGGATTTAGACTACTTCGCATTCGCCTCAGATGATTCGAGATGCTGGATAAAGCGAAATACGCCTTTCGAAAGACCGATCACCCGGCTCGCCATTCGTTCAAATTCGGTCCCTGTAATGTAATCCAAGTCCTTGGCCACATACAAATGGCTCCTGACTTCGCCCGCAGAACCTCTCACCATATAGAGAAATCTCACGAAGTCTCGATTCGATCCGCGCTCAAACCCTTCGGCAATATTGGCCATACTGGAAACTGCGGCTCGGCGTATCTGATCGCGTAGGGCGTGGTCTCGACCAAATACTTGCGAGTTTGTGAGCTGATAAGCGGCTAGTACAAGTTCCCTGGCCAACTGCCAGACTTTCAGGTCCTCGAACCCATGCGCTCGTGCCATTGCTTCTACCTGTCAGCTTGAAGACCTGCAGCTTGTCAACTATTCAAGCGTCTCGATCAAACATACCGCCTGCGCGGCAATCCCTTCCTCCCTGCCGATCATGCCGATTCCTTCTCCGCTCTTTACCTTCACGTTGACAAGGTCGGAATCGACCCCGAGCACGTGAGCCATCTGCTTTTGCATGGCTGCTAAGTACGAACTGAGCCGGGGAGCCTGCGCGATAATGACTGTGTCGACGTTCACGATCCGATACCCCTTCCCCCGCATCTTTCCGACGACATCCTCCAATAGCTTTAGACTCGAGATGTCCTTGAACCGCTGATCAGAGCTGGGAAAGTGCCGTCCCAGATCACCTTCACCCATCGCTCCAAGCAGTGCATCGCAGAGGGCATGGACCAAGGCATCGGAATCGGAATGTCCCAACAAACCCTTGTTGTGGGGCACTTCGATTCCGCCGAGAATCAACTTTCGTCCTGGCCCCAACGGATGGATGTCGTAGCCGCAGCCCACTCGCATCGTCATAGGTTCTCCTCATGATTCGCCCACGCAATCTTTGCCGCGAGACAGTCGGGACTGGCAAGCCGAGAAGTTCGAAGTTCAGGGTTCGAAGTTCTGAAAACCTCGAACTTCGAACCTCGAACCGTCGTCCGTCTTGCGCGTCCCACTCTCCGTGATTCGCGATGCCAAGATCGCCTCGCCGATCACCAGGTCTTCAGGCCTTGTCACTTTGATATTTTCCCCGCTTCCCTCAACCACCACCACTGGATGCCCTAGCCACTCCATCAGAAAGGCGTCATCGGTAGCCCGTATCCCTTCGGCATACGCTTTCCCGTGGGCGGTCTCGATCCAGTCCCGACGAAAGGCCTGCGGAGTTTGGGCGAGCCACAGGGGAGTGCGATCGACCGTTCGCTCAATTATCCCATTCGCCCTTACCTGCTTCACAGTATCCCGCATGGGAAGCGCAATAATTGCCGCTCCCTCCTTCCTCGCCGCAGCCACAACTTCCGTAATCATCCGGATCGTAAGAAAAGGTCGAACGGCATCGTGGATGAGCACGATTTCCGTGTCTGATGAGACCTGAGCAAGCGCATGCCGTACCGAATCCTGTCGCTCATCGCCGCCTGCCACCACCTTTATCACTTTGGTGAAGCGATATTGCGAGACGATCTCCTTCTCGCAATATTCGATATCTGCAGATGGAACGGCAAGAATGATCCGGTCGACCACGGGAGCGGCTTGCAACGTTCGCAGCGACTGAACGATAAGCGGCTCACCGCCCAACGATAGAAATTGCTTGGGAACGGAGCCGCCCATCCGAAGCCCACGGCCTGCAGCCGGCACGAGCGCCACCACCAAAGGAGCCTCCTGTCTTGTTTATTTGGTTTGTTTAGTTTGTCTCGTTTATTTGGTTGAACGAAACTAACCAGATGAACCAAACAAACAAAACAAACCAAAGCAACCATTAGCCGCCAGTTACGGCTTCAGCGTGAGATAAATCGCCTGGCCCTTCCGTTTGAGCAGCAAGAGGACCGCTTGATCCTTGGCAAGGCCGGAAGCGGCTTGTTCATAAGACTTGAGCGAGCTCACCGCCTTCCGATTGACTTCGAGGATAATATCCCCTTCGCGCACACCCATTTCCTCCGCCGTACTTCCGGACTTGACCTTGACCACCACCACACCGCGCTCGACGCCCTTCAATCCGTACCGGGTCGCCAGTTCCTCATTGAGCTCACGGACTTCGATATCCGAGAGGAGCCCCGTCGGCACCGATGACTCTCTGCTCTCCTCTGCGCCAGGCTGTCCTAACGATTTGGGCTGTTCCACTATCGCAACCTCGATCGTCTTCGGCTTCTTGTCCCGGATCAACTTGACCGAGACCTTCTTTCCGATCGGAGTCTGCGCAACGGCATTCCTCAAATGCGTCGGCGAATCCATCGACTTGCCGTCATATTCAATAATGACATCTGCGCGTTCAAATCCTGCTTTCTTCGCGGGGCTATCGTCCATGACATCGCTGACGAGCACACCCTTCGTCTCGGTGATCCCGAACTGTGTGGCCAGCTCAGGAGTCAAATCTTGAATCGCGACACCGAGCCAGCCACGGACGACCTTCCCCGTTCGCACCAATTGATCCATGATGGCGCGTGACAGATTGCTCGGCACCGCAAACCCGATCCCCATGCTACCGCCGCTCTGGCTGAAGATCGCCGTATTGATCCCGACCAATTCGCCACGCACGTTGACCAACGCGCCT
>JAABQN010000232.1 GCA_011391455.1 Nitrospiraceae bacterium | reverse complement strand
CTATTCGGCAGCCTGACCGGGTGCTATCGCGCACCTGGCACGGCTCGTGATCAGGTGATCTTTTTCTCCGAAGAGAAGGAATTGCAATTCGGATTGAGCGCGTTCCGTGAGGTGTTGCGCGCCGCGCCGCTCAGCGACAACGTGGAAGTGAATGAGTTGGTGCATCGCGTGGGACGAAAAATTGCTGAAGCTGCCAACAAGCCGGAGTATCAGTGGGAGTTCGCGGTCATTCAAGACGACAAGATGGTCAATGCCTTCGCGCTGCCGGGGGGGAAGGTCGCCATCTTCACCGGGATTCTCAAACATACGAAAGACGATGCCGGATTGGCGACGGTGATGGGTCATGAGGTCGCGCATGCGTTGCAACGTCACGGGGTGGAGCGGATGAGCCGGAGTATCTTGGACCAGATTGCGCAATTGGGCGCATTGGGTGCGGCGGCCTCCGGACGCGCCAACCCCGGTGCGATCCAGGGTCTGTTGGGGGCCTATGGGGTCAATGTATCGTTGCCCTTCAATCGGAAACAAGAATCGGAAGCCGACGAGATCGGACTTCTATTGATGGCGAAGGCCGGGTACGATCCGCGTGAAGCCGTGCCGTTTTGGGAACGCATGAGCGGCTGTCCGAGGCAGATGATCGGGAAGCTCTGTTTCCGGTCGCAGCAGGCGGTGCCGGAATTTCTTTCCACCCATCCGTCCGATTTGACACGTATCAATCAGATCGAAGCCTGGTTGCCCAAGGCGCTTCAGCATTATCATGGGCCTGGGGGAGGCGTAGCGCCACTACCGCTGGCGCCATACAAGCCGACGATCGGGCCGATGCCGGAAGCTAGCTGACTCTGAAGCGAGGTCTCTGTGCCAAGACGAACAGATATCAAGTCCATTTTACTGATCGGATCCGGACCGATTGTGATCGGTCAGGCCTGTGAGTTCGACTATTCCGGCACGCAGGCCTGCAAGGCCCTCAAAGAAGAGGGGTATCGGGTCATTCTCATCAACAGCAACCCCGCGACGATCATGACCGATCCTGAGTTGGCGGATCGGACCTATGTGGAGCCGATTACGGTCGAGGTCGTGGAGAAAGTGATCGAGCGCGAGCGTCCCGACGCCCTGCTCCCGACTATGGGCGGGCAGACCGCGTTGAATACGACGATGGCATTGGTCAAGCGAGGCACGCTCGAAAAATATGCCGTTAAATTGATCGGCGCGTCTGCCGAGGCCATCCACAAGGCCGAGGACCGCGAAGCCTTCAAACATGCGATGCAGCGGATCGGGCTGCGAGTGCCGGCCAGCGGTACGGCGCATACCCGGGAAGAAGCCGTCAAGATTCTCGATCAGACCGGATTTCCGTCGATCATTCGGCCCTCGTTCACCATGGGTGGAACCGGTGGGAATATCGCATACAACCGGGAAGAGTTCGAGAAGCTGATCGATTGGGCCTTGGCCATGAGTCCGGTCAGTCAAGTACTGATCGAAGAATCCCTGATCGGGTGGAAAGAATACGAGCTGGAGGTCATGCGGGATCTCAAAGACAATGTCGTCATTGTCTGTCCGATCGAAAACCTTGACCCGATGGGCGTGCACACAGGCGACAGCATTACGGTCGCGCCGGCTATGACACTTTCGGACAAAGAGTACCAGCGCATGCGGGACGCAGCAGTACGGATCATGCGCGAGATCGGCGTCGATACCGGCGGGTCGAACGTTCAATTCGGACTGGATCCTAAGAACGGCGACATGGTGGTCATCGAAATGAATCCGCGCGTGTCGAGAAGTTCTGCGCTGGCTTCGAAAGCGACGGGGTTTCCCATCGCCAAGATTGCCGCGAAGCTTGCCGTGGGCTATACGTTGGATGAAATCACCAACGACATCACCGGCGTGACCAAAGCCTCATTCGAACCCACGATCGACTATGTCGTGGTGAAGATCCCTCGCTTTGCTTTCCAAAAATTCCGAGGGGCCGATCCCACCCTCACGACGCAGATGAAATCGGTGGGCGAAGTGATGGCGATCGGGCGTACCTTTAAAGAGTCCTTGCAGAAGGCGATTCGTTCGCTGGAGTTGAACATGAACGGGCTCTCGTCGCGGGAGGGATTGGATCACGGCATACCCGAGGGGTTCGATCGGCAACCGGCGCTGGAGCGGGTGCGCCAACATTTGCGGACCCCGATTGCCGAGCGGCTGTGGCACGTCGCGGACGGCATACGTCTCGGCCTCTCCAATGACGATCTGTTTGCCCTCACGAAGATCGATCCCTGGTTCCTGGAACAGATCCGTGAGCTGATGCAATTTGAAGCCTTGCTAGCCACTCAGGCCGGAAAGAAACCCACAGTGCTTGACGAGTCGCTTTTGTGGGAGGCCAAGGAACTGGGGTTTTCAGACGATCGTATTGCCCATCTCGTTGGTGTGACCGCGGCTTCGGTTAGGAAACAGCGTACCAAGGCCGGCCAGGGTAGGAGAGGGGTGACCTATAAACGCGTCGACACCTGCGCCGCAGAGTTCGAAGCCCATACTCCCTATCTCTATTCGACTTACGGAAGCGAATGTGAGGCTCGCCCGACAGACCGAAAGAAAGTGATCATTCTGGGCGGAGGGCCGAACCGTATCGGACAGGGGATCGAATTCGATTACTGCTGTGTCCATGCAGCGATGGCGCTTCGGGAAGAAGGTATCGAATCGATCATGGTGAATTGCAATCCCGAAACGGTGAGCACAGACTACGACACCTCGGACCGGCTCTATTTCGAGCCGTTGACTGAGGAAGATGTCCTCAACATCGTAGAGTGCGAGCAGCCGTTGGGAGTGGTGTTACAGTTCGGCGGGCAAACGCCCCTCAAACTCGCGTTGCCCCTGTCCAAAGCCGGGGTGCGGATTCTTGGCACGAGTCCCGATGCGATCGATCGCGCGGAAGATCGGGAACGATTTCGCGATCTCTTGAATAAGCTCGGACTCCGCCAGGCGGAGAGCGGCATGGCCCGATCCGTGGACGAGGCCATTCGGATCGCCGCGCAAATCAGCTATCCGGTCATGGCGCGGCCTTCGTATGTGTTGGGCGGGCGATCCATGCAGATCGTCTACGATGAGCCCAGCTTGCTGGAGTATATGAAGTCGGCGGTCAAAGCTTCGCCGAAACATCCAGTGCTGATCGACAAGTATCTGTCTGATGCGATCGAAGTCGATGCCGACGCCATTTCCGATGGGACGAACGTCGTGGTGGCCGGGATCATGGAACATATTGAAGAAGCAGGGGTGCATTCGGGGGACTCGGCCTGCTCCTTGCCGCCCTATTCGCTCGATCAGAGCCTGGTCGAAGAGATTCGCCAGCAAATGAAGGCCCTGGCTCTGGAACTGGGCGTGATCGGCCTGATGAATGCGCAATTTGCCGTCAAAGACCAGACCATCTATGTCCTGGAGGTCAATCCTCGCGGCTCGCGCACGGTGCCGTTTGTGAGTAAAGCCATCGGTGTGCCGCTCGCCAAGCTGGCGATGAAGACTATGGTAGGCAAGAGCCTTCCGGAGCTGGGGTTGATCGAGGCTCCTGCTCCCGTTCACTTGTCCGTGAAAGA
>JAABQN010000231.1 GCA_011391455.1 Nitrospiraceae bacterium | reverse complement strand
CAGCTGGCAGAAATCGTGGAGATGGTTCGGCGTGACCCGTCAGTGACGTCGCTGTTCACCGAAGAGGGCTGGAATCCGGTTGAGGCTCGTCGCAAGCTCGAAGGAACCGACGTGCTCCGTGCCTTTAACCGGTATCTCGATGACTACGGCCACCGAGGGGTTGGTGAGTCGGACCCCATGTCGCCTCGGTTTGCAGACAAGCCTGAACTGTTGCTGACGGTATTACGAACGCAGATTTTGGTTCAGACCAGCGCTTCTCCGGTTGGTATTCTTCAACGTCAAACATTGGTGCGAGAACGAGCGCTTGCAGAAATTCGCACGAGATTCGGATGGCGATTACACCGGTGGGTCATTTTTTCCTGGTGGTATCGACGGCTCTGCCGGTTCTTTGCCCTGCGGGAAGCGAACCGGCATCATTTGATGTACTACGCTGCAGCGACAAGGAGTCTCCTGCTTCGCTTGGGCGAGTGGCTGGTCGAACAGGGGCGACTTTCATCGCAGGAGGATGTTTTCTATCTTACGATCGAAGCGCGTGCCGACTTGCTAGCGGGAAGAGCGAGCGATTGGAAAGGGATGATTCAGGTTCGCAGATCCGAGCGGGACCGAAACGCCACGGTCAGTGTTCCAGACACGATTCAGGATTGGCGCGAGATGCTCAGAGGTACGTACACATCGTCCGTTGTGGCTTCGGAGGGGAGACTGCACGGTATTCCCATCAGTGGGGGGCAGGTCGTGGGGCCGGTTCGCTTCGTTCGATCGATGGAGGATTGGAGCCGAGTCTGCCGCGGAGACATTCTCGTGGTCTCGGTCATCGATCCAGGCATGGCTCCGTTGTTTGGCGTGGCAGCGGGGTTGGTCGCCGAGATGGGCGGGACATTGTCGCACGGAGCGATTATTGCTCGTGAGTACGGATTGCCGGCGGTTGCGAATGTGGCCGGCATTACTGCCAGGTTGAAGGAAGGCGATTGGATCAGCTTGGATGCGGAGCGAGGAGAGATCATCGTGCAAGAGCAGACAGGGACTCGTCCGTGATGCCATCAATGAGGCATTATTGCAGAGGCGAAAGCCATTTACGGTATTGACCTTTCTCTAGCGGTTACGTACTCTTCAACCGCGTGCTTGTCTCATTGCAACACCCAACAACTCTGCCGAATCTTAGCTGGCGGCACGATCTGGACGGTCACCCATGATTGATGGCACAGTCTTTGGTGTGGGAGTTCTCGTAGGATGTCTCCTCGGCGCGCTGATCGTCGGGTTCTGGATTGCCGCCCGCATACGCGCGGGCGTACAGGCGCAACTGCTGACTGCCGGCGAACGGGCTCAGCGGGCAGAAGCACTGGCAGACGAATTGCGCCGTCAGGCGTCACAGGATCGTCTCGATCTCGATCGAGTCAGGCAGGATCTTTCGGAGGCCTCCCAAGCCCGTGCGGTAGCAGAGACTAAAGCCGTCGAGGCCGCGCTTCATCTCGACGAACAAAAGGCTCTGTTGGGCCAGGCCAGACAGGAATTGGCTGAGACTTTCCAAGCTCTCTCCGGCGAAGCCCTCAAGCAGAACAACGAAGCCTTTCTAACCCTTGCCCGCAGTTCATTCGAAACGCTCCAGGCTGAGGCCAAGGGCGATCTCGCCCAGCGGCAACAGGCGATCGATAGTCTGGTCAAGCCCCTCCAAGACTCGCTGTCTCGATACGACGACCAGCTCCGGCAACTAGAGCAATCACGGCAAGCGGCTTATGGAGGTCTCGATCAGCATCTCAAGCTTTTGGCTGAATCACAGCAGAGACTGCAGTCGGAGACCGGCAACCTGGTGAAGGCGCTACGCGCGCCCGCTATCCGAGGCCAATGGGGGGAGATCACGCTCAAGCGCGTGGCCGAGCTGGCCGGCATGGTGGCGCATTGCGATTTTTTTGAGCAGGAGTCCATCACGGTCGACGGTGGACGGCTCCGCCCCGACATGGTGGTCCAGTTGCCTGGTGGGCGGCAGATCATTGTGGATGCCAAGACTGTGCTGGCAGGTTATCTTGACGCGCATGAAGCGGGGACCGAGGAGCAGCGTCTTGAAGGGATGCGCCGTCATGCCGCCCAGGTGCGGTCGCGCATGGATGAGCTGAGCCTGAAAGCCTATTGGAATCAATTCGCACAGGCGCCGGAATTTGTCGTGCTCTTCTTGCCAGGAGAACAGTTTCTTGGCGCGGCACTGGAACATGACCCACGCCTCATAGAGGATGGATTTCTTCGAAGTGTGGTCCTTGCCACCCCCACGACGCTCATGGCGCTCTTACGGGCAGTCGCTTACGGGTGGCGGCAAGAGCGATTGACTGAGCATGCCGAGGAGGCTGGTCGGTTGGGGAAGGATCTCTATGAGCGGATGGCCGTCCTGACAGAGCATTTGAACGACGTTGGGCAGGCCCTCGGGAAGAGCGTCCTGTCATATAATAAGGCAGTTGGGTCGCTCGAAACGAGAATCCTGCCGGCGGCCCGTCGCTTCAAGGAGCTTGGTGTTTCATCGGAAAAAGAGATTCCCATGTTGGATCCAGTGGAGCTGGTCTCGCGCAAATCATTACCCTATGAGCCGTAAGAAGGAGCCGCGATGAGGGACGAACAGGCTATGGTGGAGGAGTTTCACCGCAAATTCAGCATCTTGGCGCATGCAATCCCTACGGATCTAAATGAGGAAACGAAACGGTTGCGCGTTCGTCTAATTGAGGAGGAGTTCGACGAATTGAAAGAGTCCATGGCCGGGGGTGACTTGGCGGCAATTGCCAAGGAGATGGCCGACCTGCTCTATGTCGTCTACGGAACGGCGGTGTCCTATGGCATCGACATGGATCCGGTCTTTCGAGAAGTCCATCGATCCAACATGAGCAAGGTCGGTGGCTATAAGCGTGAAGATGGGAAATGGGTGAAGCCGGCCACGTATTCGCCGGCGCGCATTGAACCGATTCTAGCGGAGCAGGGGCTTGTCCCAAGCGAGGCCCGTTCAGGCTCATGAAAAAATTGCATTGCCCAACTTGTGGAAGCTCATTCGTCCGCGCGACGTATTGTGAGGGCGGGATCGAGCGCTTGTTGAGCCGCGTCAACCTGCTTCCGTTTCGATGCCAGCTGTGCACGATTCGTTTTCGTTTATTCTATTCCGGTGCGCAGCACAATACGCAGACGTCCGATCGGCGTCAGTACCGACGCCTGGCGGCTTCTATCGAGGCCCAGGTTCTCGACAGCAAGCAGCCGTCCGTGACCAATCGAATCACCGACATCTCAATGGATGGCTGTACCCTGCAGACGACCGGGCTCCAGAAGGGGGCCATTATCGAATTGGTCTTGAAGCCGACGGTGGAAGATGAAACGATCCGTATTCAAAAGGCAATGGTCTGTTCCGTTCGCCCGTCATCAATCGGCATTTGCTTTCTCGACGTTCAACTGGAGCATCACCGTCGTCTGGCTCAAGTTATTCTCGGGCTCTTAGTCGGTCAAGGCCTTGATCTTCCGGTCAACGCTTAGCAGGATGCTGAAAAAGTCCGCCAGCGGCGTTCTCGCGTCGCTCAGAGGCTCAACGTACCGAAGCGTACGCCTCG
>JAABQN010000230.1 GCA_011391455.1 Nitrospiraceae bacterium | reverse complement strand
TATCCGGGATGGCGAGACAATGGTGATCGGCGGGGTCTTTATCGATACGCAGAGCAACAGCGTGTCTGGTATTCCCTATCTCTCTCGTGTGCCTGTTTTGGGATGGCTCTTCAAGCAGAAGACCGAGGCTGTAGCGAAACAAGAGCTGCTGATCTTCTTAACGCCCAGTATCGTGAAGAGTATGTAGCGAACGTTCAAGCTCTTCATCTCGAGCTTCCAGTGCGTAGGCTCTAGTCCCCTGCGTATTTCAGACACAAACAATGCTGACACGGCCCGTCGCAAAAATGCGACGGGTGCGGTCGTCTGCGCGTCTAAGACGACCGGCAATTGCATTCGATATAACCAAGACCCGAAAACCTTCTAGTTTCCGAACCGTTGTGGTACCATCCCCCCCGATGTCAGCCGTCGCAATTCAATATCATCGCAGGTGAAGCGGGTCGTGAATTCAGTCTTTCCTATCCGAGAAGAATCGGATGGGCGACTGGTATTTTTTAGCCGGGAGAGACCGTCGTTGCGCATGGCGGGTGTGGCAGAACAGATTATACCGGTCACGTTGGGGGAACGAAGCTACAATATTGTCCTTCATCCGGGATTACTTGGGACAGTGGGGGACAGGCTCACTGCCTTTACGACCTCTCCGAAGATCGGGGTTGTGACGGATAGGCATGTGGCAGGCTATTATCTTCAAGAGACTCTCCGCTCGCTGTGCAAGGCAGGATACGATCCGACTCCGATTATCTTGCCGCCGGGAGAGCGAACGAAGACGCTCGGTACGATCGCCAAGATCCTCGATGTGCTAGCCAGGCAGAAGTTCGAACGGCAGTCCCTGTTACTGGCCCTCGGTGGTGGAGTCATCGGTGATATCACCGGCTTTGCTGCCGCAATCTATCAACGAGGAATCCCGTTCGTGCAAGTGCCGACGACGCTTGTGGCTCAAGTAGATTCCAGTGTCGGGGGCAAGACCGGCGTGGACCACCGGCTGGGAAAGAATCTCATCGGGGCGTTTTACCAGCCGCGCGCGGTGTTGATCGATACCCTCACACTGCGCACGCTGCCGCGCCGAGAATGGATCGCCGGGTTAGCTGAAGTGATCAAGTACGGCATTATTGCCGACGAGAAATTCTTCGCTTTTCTGGAGCAGGAAATGCCCGCGCTCTTGAAACTCAAGGAAAAGCCGGTCATCCACGCGATTAAGCGATCGTGCGAGATCAAGGCGCAGGTGGTTGTCGAGGACGAACGGGAATCGGATCGCCGGCGCATTCTCAACTATGGCCACACGATCGGACATGCCCTGGAGTCACTCTCAGGCTATCGTGGGTTGATCCATGGTGAAGCGGTTGGGATTGGGTTGGTGCAAGAAGCGGATTTGGCTAGTCACATGGGTCTGTGTGGGCGAGACATCGTCGAGCGGATCAGCAGTCTGGTGCAGCGTGCGGGATTGTCTGAACAGGTTTCAGAGGCATCCTTTACGTCCCTGTGGGGCGCCATGCAGCATGACAAGAAGGTGATCGGGGGGCAGGTCATTGGGGTATGGCCAGTACAGATTGGGAAAGTGCTCATTCGTCCGATCGAGCGGCAGGTCTGCGCAGCGTGGTTTCAGAACAAGCATGGCCGTAGAAGACGTCTGTCGAGTAGCCGTCAGCCAGGCAAGCATTCTGTCCGTCCAAAGGCTCGTGCAAGAAGGTAAGGCTCAATGACGACAAAACGTATGCCATCCGTGGCGCACCTTCAACAGGCGTTGCGTGAAAAAACGCGCGAAGCCGATGTCCTCCATCGGATCTCTGCATCGATCAGCAACCAACTGGACCTCGAAGCGATTCTCAAACATATCGTTGAAGTCGTCGTCGAAGTCACCAAGGCGGATGCCTGTCTCCTCTATCTCCTGTCGGATAGCCAAGACGAACTCATTTTGCGAGCCTCAAAAAATCCTCATCCGAAATTGATCGGCCGCATCACGATCGGTTTGGGGGAAGGCATCACCGGGTGGGTCGCTCAGGAACGGACGCGCGTCGTGATCCAGAGTAATGCAAACGACGATCCACGGTTCAAGTTTTTTCACAACCTTCCGGAAGACCGCTATCAAGCCTTCGTCTCCGTGCCGATTATGGCAAAAAAGGAAGTAGTCGGCGTGATCAATGTCCAACATAAGCGCCCCAAACGCTATCAGCCCGATGAGATTATGTTGCTCTCGACAATCGCCAATCAAGTCGGTGGGGCGATCGAGAACGCGCGGCTGTACGATCAAATGCAACGCAAAGCCTTGCAAGTGGAAACGCTGTCGCAGGTCTCAGAAACGGTGGCATCCAATCGGTTGATCAAAGACGTGCTGCAACTCCTGGTATCGATGACCGCGCAAATGATGAACTCCAAGATCTGTTCGATCATGCTCCTGGACGAAGCCAGCGGGGAATTACGGATCGCGGCGACGCAAAGCCTCAGCGAACAGTATCGCCGGAAGCCGAACCTCAAGATTGGGCAAGGTATCAGCGGCCGCGCCGTGAAAGACCGCCGGCCGATCATCGTGCTCGACGTCTTGACGGATCGAGACTATATGTATCCGGATATGGCGAAGAAGGAAGGGTTGTGCTCATTAGTTTCGGTGCCGATGATGGTGCGAGAGAAGGCTCTGGGCGTGATCAATAGCTATACGTCCGTTCCGCATGTGTTTACCGGCGAAGAAGTCAAGTTGCTCCAAGCCATCGCCAATCAGGCCGCCATCGCCATCGAGCATACGACCTTGATCGAGAAGTCCCATGAGATGCAGGAAGCGCTGGCGGTTCGGAAGATCATGGAGCGGGCCAAGGGTTACCTGATGCGCTCGAAGAAGCTGACGGAAGAAGAGGCCTTCAAGCTCATTCAGCGGCAAAGTATGGATTTCAGAAAGTCGATGCGTGAAATAGCCGAGGCTGTGCTATTAGCCGGAGAACTCGACCAGCGGGCTGAAAAACAGCGTGGGTAGATTTCACCTACAGAGCAGTCCTCTGGATCGGAGATTTAACAGGAGTATGTAGTGTGATAGTGCCTGAATAGTGAGCAGGATGCTCAAAAAGGCCGTCCAGCAAGGCCGCAGCGAGCGAAGAGGCGAGGCGTACGCTTCGGTACGTTGAGCTTCTGAGCGATGCGAGAACGAAGCTGGCGGACTTTTTCAGCATCCTGCTAAGGAATCGATCGAGGCGCAGGTTTCTTGGAAGTTAATGGACTAGACCGTATCCGCTCTTCTTCTTGCTCAGCCAGTTTCTTCTTAATCTCCTGCATTTCCTTCCTAAGCTCGTCCATATCGGCATCTCGCTGGCTGTGTTCCCCCTTCACAGTCGTCGGTGATTGTCCGGGAGTCGATCGCACGTCCGATACGACAGGCATTGCGGCGAGCAGACCGTAATCGATCACCAATGTCGTGTCGGTTGAGCGCACGGTTCGATAGCTGTCGGGACGCTTGGCGGATTCCGGAACAAAGTGCACCGAGCGGTTTGACAGTCCTCCAGCATTGAATAGACGACGATTGGCCGCGGTACTCGTTCCAGCCTGTTCCGTCCGATGGCGATATGCGGTCAAGGTCAGGTACAGCGATCGTCCGTAGGCGTAGAGCGAACCTTCCGTCGATTCCTCGGATGTCGTCCCCT